>JAAYAQ010000309.1 GCA_012719295.1 Candidatus Hydrogenedentota bacterium
CTCCTGCATGCGTTCCTTCGGCGTGTCGGGCTGGCAGCCCGTCACCATCGCGCCCATCGCCACCATCCCCGCACACAGCACCAACGAAAGCAGCCGTTTCAGCATTGACCGTACCTCCAGTTTTCGCCTGCCGGTCCAGCAGGCGTCCTGTGATTCGCGCCGCTCGGAGTCTAAAGCACCCGCTTTCCCCGGAACCCAAGCAACAGCGAGACCACGAAAAGCACCAGGAATACTACGAACAGAATCTTGGCGATCCCCGCCGCGGCGGCCGAAATGCCGCCAAAGCCCAATACCGCCGCGATGATCGCGATCACGAAGAAGACAACCGCCCAGTACAGCATGTCCAGCCCTCCATGCCATAGCGCCTGCACCCATCAACCATTCTCTGCCCCTTTCCGGCGAAACACAAGCCCTGTCGCCTTTATGCCGCCAAAAACCGCGCACGCACGGGTTTGCGTGGACACGGCGGGGGAAAGGCGCTTCGGTTCCGCGCCGTCAGCCGGCTTTCTCTTCGAGATACTGCCGAATGGCGCGGGCCAGGTCGTGGCCAAAACGCCGCGCGGTTTCCGGGGTCACCGCGGTCCCTCCCGCATTGGCGTAGGGAATCTCGAGCGAGGCCGCCGCGGGACTGTCTTCGAGGCTGGCGAGCCATTGGCCGCAGGTGCCCGAACTCGTGTTCCAACTCACGCCGTGGGGGATGTCATGCCGCGGCGAATAGACCATCGGGCCGCGCTGCCCGGCCTCAAGCATCGACGCGAAGACCTGCACGCGCGCCCAGCTCACCTGATTGGGACCGCCCACAAAGAACACCTGCTCGTTGTCACCGGGCGCGCCGGCGCCGCCGCGAATCCAGGGACAATGCAGGTCGAGGCCGAGGGTCAGAGCGCCCTCCGACCAGCGCGGCGCCAGTTCGCGGATGGCCCGCACCTCCGGATAGATGCTCTCCCCGGCGTAGTCGCGATTGTGGTCATGCGGTGCGCGGTTTTTGCCCTGATCGCCCTGCTCGACGCCGTCCTTGTCCACGAACGGGACGGCCAGCATGGCCACGTTCCGGCGCAGCCACCGGCCGTCGCGCGTGTCGCTGACGGCGGCTTCCAGCACGCCCTCCAGCACGAAACTGGCCATCGCTTCACACGCGTGATGCCGGCAGAACAGCGCGACCCGGCCCCGGACACCCTTCCCGCGCGGCCCGGTCTGCAGGCACTCGACGCGGCGGCCCGCCCTCGACACGCACAGTTCCGCGTTTTCGATGTGCCCGGCGCCGGGACAGCGGTCGAGAAAGCGCCGAAGATCGGATTCCAGGTACGGGTAGGTGAACGCAAACCGCACCTCATCGCGTCCCGGCGCGATTGCGTACCGGAACGAGCCCTCGTTCATCGAATCCGCGCCGAGCCAGGCCCAGGATTTTCCGGCGTCGGCGCTCACGGCGGGTCCGCGCACACCGATGGGATTCTGTCCGCTGAACACGAACGCCAGCGTGCGCCCCGCCGCGCCGCGCACCCGGAAATTCCAATAGAACCACCACGTGGTGGTGTCGCGCAGGTCGGGATGCAGCCGCACCACGTCGCCGTTGATGCTCTCGACACGAATGTTGCCGCCCGGGTAGTCCGCGTCGATGATCATCCCGCCGTGTTCCGCGCGTGCGCCCTGATTCGATTCACTCATGCCGGTCCTTTCCGGGACGTCTCCCGCCGCGCCGAGGCCGTGTCACCGGGCCGCCAGCCGTTCGAGCAGTTCGCGGCGCGTGGCCCGGAAGGCCTCGATTTCCGTGTTGTACTGGTCAAAATCGAGGACAAGCTTCCCGGCAAGCGTCTCCGCCGCCGCGGCGTCCTTCTCCGCGAGCCGGCAGAGCAATTCGTGATCCACAATCCCGTCGCGCATCGCCTCGAAGCGGATCGAGTCCAGCGGCCCGTTCTTGCCGGGGTAGACGATCCACGCATCGCCCGCGGGCAGGTACGGCGGCCCGCCGTGCGGCCGCGTGGTGTGCGTGAAGGGGCTGTCGCTGGTCCACTGGTTGTAGCCCCAGTGCAGGTAGCCCGTGGCGCCGTAACGGAAATTGATCCAGTGCAACAGCCGCGTCTTGATCAGCGGCTGTTCCAGAAACCGGTTGGCGTATTCGCCCTGGGGAAACACGCAGGTGTAGAACCACACTTCCTCGCCGGCCGCCTGACGTTCGCGGTAATGCACGTAATCCTCGTGGAAGAAATTGAGCTGGGGCACCCAGATATCCATCGCGCCGGCAAGTTCTCTGGTGTGGCAGGCCTCCATGATCGGCAGTTCGGGCGCATATTTCCGCGCCAGCGCCGCCATGGCCCGGTAAGAATCCACGTTGCTGGCAATAGGCTCGTCGGCCAGGTGCTGCATGTAGATGTCGAGCCAGCCCTTCTCCTTCAGATGCGCGACCAGCGCCGGGAAAAACTGCGCGTAGAATGCGTCCGCTTCCGCCGTGCCGGGCGCCACGGTCTCGCTGACGACCGTTCCGTCCTGCACCCGGCGGATCTGCACGACGAAGTCCGACTCCCAGCCGCCCGCGCGCCCGCCGATATGCCCGCCTTCAATGCGGCCGATCACGCCCTCCTCCTGAAAGAGCGCGACCCAGCGGTCGAACCGCGCGAAATCGATTTTCAGCGAGCCGTCGGGGTTGGCCTCGTACGACGCAAGCCCGAGCGGCGAAATCAGCGCGACATTGTGGCGGTGTTCGGCCATATTGTGCGCATACCGGCGCAATAGCGCGTAATACTCGTCCGATTCCGGCTCGGGGTTGATGGCCATGTGTTGCCACTGGAGACCGTACCATTCGGTCACCCAGAGCCGCGTGGTCTCGACGGACACGTCGTACACGCGCAACGTCAACGGCATGTCCGCGGCCGCGGCCACTCCCCCCGCCTGCCCCTCCAGCGTCAGCGTGCCCCGGTAGAGGCCGGGCCGCGCGTCCACCGGCACCGCAACCGTCACCCAGACCGGTTGCGCCTGCCCGGCGGCCACGTCTACGGCGCTGTCCTCGAGCAGCGGGTCGGGATAGTCCGCCGGCGGTTTTCGCAACTGGTCCTTGGAAGGCGTCTGGGTTGGACGATCCACGGGCACGTAGCCCACAAACCGCACAGAGGCCGCGGCGAGGGCGTCTCCGCCCCGCGCGCGTTTCAACGGCGAGGCTTTGGCCGTCAGGCCCGTGATGCCGGCATCCGCGCGCACCACGACCTGGAACGACGCATGTTCGCCCCGCGCAACCTCGGCCAGCGCGGCGGCGCCCGCTTCCGGCGCCGCATCGTGAAACACCTTCACCAGCGGGTCCACCGCCCAGCAGCGCATCGGGCCTTCGGTTTTCTTCTCCAGGGTCGCGCACCCCACCGCCGCCATCACTACAAGGATCGACACCGTCAGTCGCATGATAGTCCCCTGCCTTTCCGGTCGTTGCGGCACGCGGCACCGCCGCGCCGCCCGTTTTCGCCGGGGGCATCATAAAAAGCCCCGCCCGCCAAAGCAACCGCGCGCGGCATGACCGGCTCCCGGAAATTGGCCCCGGGTACGCCGCTGGTGCATACTTACGCCTTCCACAGAGTTTGAATACCCCGGACATGAGCGGGGACATGTTCCAAGCGCCGTCCCCGGCGCGATAACGTGTCCCCGTTCGGATGACCGGCGAGGGCGCCGGTCCCACACCAGATCCGGATACAACTCGATGCCGGGCTGGCGCCCGGCGCTCTTCATTGTCAAGAGATCGGCCACAGAGGCCAGAAGCGGGAGGAGTGGCGGCGATGCCGTATTTTCAGGACCTGGAAGAGCTGGCGCGTGAAGTGCATGCCTGGGCCGATCTGCGCCACGAACAGGGCGGCGCCACCGCCCCGGTGGTGGCCCGGCTGCGGCGTGCGCTGAAACAGGCCCGCCAGGAATTGGCCCGCCTGCCCGTAGATCGCGCCCTCCAGGCCGCCGAACCCGACGGTCTCGAGGCCATCCGCCGCTTGCGTCCGGAGGGTCCGCGCATAGTAACCAGGAGGTTGACCGATGCCCAGTACCGGAAACGCCTGAAAGGCGCGTGGCTGGGGCGCGCGGCGGGGTGCGCCCTGGGAGCGCCCGTCGAGAACTGGACCATCGACGCCATGGAACGCCTGGCCGCGCGCTGCGGCGTGCCGTTCCCGCCCCGGGATTACTGGCCCGGCCATCCCCAGCCCGACGAACCGTGCTACCTCGTTTCGCGGATTCGCGATTTTCTGAAGGGCCATATGCGCGCCGTCCCCGCCGACGACGACCTCGGTTATACCCTCCTGGGCCTGCTGATCCTCGAGGCGTACGGTCCCGATTTCACCACGGAGGAGGTCGGCGACGCCTGGGTCAAGTACCTCCCCATGGCATGCACCGCCGAGCACGTCGCGCTCGAAAATCTCAAACGCGGGGTGCCGGCGCAACGCGCCGGGGTGCTCAACAATCCCTACCTCGAATGGATCGGCGCGGACATCCGCTGCGACCCCTGGGCCTATGCCGCGCCCGGCTGGCCCGAAAAGGCCGCCGAATGGGCGTATCGCGACGCGCGCCTGTCTCACCGTCGCAACGGCGTCTACGGGGCGATGTTCTTCGCCGCGGCCATCTCCGCCGCGTTCGCGGTCGACGACCCGCTTGAGGCCCTCCGCCTCGGGCTGACGGAGATCCCGGCCGGGTGCCGTCTCGCCAAAGACATCCAATGGGCCCTGCGAAAGGCCCCCGGCCTTACGGGCTGGCGCGAAGCGCGAGCCCTGGTAGACGAGCGGTTCCAGGGCATGCACGCCGTCCATACCAACAACAACGCCTGCCTGACGGTGTTCGGGCTCGCGCTCGGCAAGCGGGATTTCACCCGCACCATCGGCGTCACCGTGGCCATGGGTCTCGACAACGACTGCACCGCCGCCACGGCGGGCTCGCTGCTGGGCGC
>JAAYAQ010000310.1 GCA_012719295.1 Candidatus Hydrogenedentota bacterium
CGCTTTCCGGTCTGGGCTGGCTGCCCCAGGGCATGAGCGAGGGCATCCGGTCGCATTTTGACGGCTACTACACGGGGGTGATCGGGCACATCATCATGTTCTGCGCGGCGTATGTCATCGCGACGGCTTTCCCGCGCCGCCAGCGCGATCTCACCAACCTTACGGTCTGGACGCAGGCGGTGGCCGTTCCCGGCGAGGAAGACTCCGGAACCGATTGACGAACGCCCAGGCCCTTCTCGCGCCCATGGGTGCGGAGGCTCGCCCGAGCCTGCCTGCCTGTTGACGTGGTTGACGTCCTGACCTATGCTGACGGGTAGTTCCCCCGGGGTATGGGCACACGAGGGAAAGAGAGGAGATCCCCACCATGATGTTCCATCTCAGACGGAGAGCGTTTCTGCAACTGACGGCCGCGGGCGCCGCGGCATGCTGGGCCGGTGGAACACTGGCCGGCGCCCAGGCGGCGGCGACGGGCGATCCGCTGATCAGTCCCGGCGCACGGCGTTCGAAGGTTCGCGTGGCCAAAGTGTATCTGGGCATCCCGAACGCGCACTGGCCGACGCCGGCGATGGATCTGGCCCGCGAGATGGAGGTGTACGAGGACGCGTTCGCGCAGCGGGCCGCGGCTTTCGGAGATGTGGAGTTTCCGGTGAACCAGCTCGTGACGACGGTGGAAGGCGCGCAAGAGGCCGCCACGAAACTGGCCGGCATGGACGGGGTGCTCGCGATCCACTTGTCGATGGGCGTTACGCCCATGCTTCAGAAGATCCTGGCGGCGGGAACGCCGACCATGCTGTTTGCCGCGCCGTATTCGGGACACGAGTGGACGCATTTCGGCCAGATCATGCGAAACCCGGAAGGC
Organism: Candidatus Hydrogenedentota bacterium; assembly: GCA_012719295.1. GTDB lineage: Bacteria > Hydrogenedentota > Hydrogenedentia > Hydrogenedentales > SLHB01 > UBA2224. The sequence continues at coordinate 860 of JAAYAQ010000310.1, forward strand.
GCGTTGCTGGATTGCGTGCTGACGAGCGATTTGGACCAGCTTGCGGCGGCAGTACGGCCGTTTCGGGCCATGCATCATCTGCGGGAGGCGAAGATCGTGAACGTCTCGGAACGCGAATCTTCGGCGGAGTATCTCCAGGCGGTTCGGACCAAGTTTGGCACGGAGATCGTCCGGATCGAGCGCGACCGGGTTCTGGCCGCGTACGAGGCGGTACCGGAAGCGGCGGCGAAGGCGGAAGCCCGGCAGTGGATCGCCAACGCGGAGAAAGTGGTTGAGCCGTCCACGGAAGAGATCGAGAACTCCTGCCGGCTGGCGCTGGCGTTCGAACGGCTGCTGCAGGAAGAAGACGCGACGACGATCACGGTGGACTGTTACGGGACGATGTACCGCAAGCTTCCGGCGTTTCCGTGCATTGGATTCACGCGGCTGAACGATATGGGGTTCGCGGGGATTTGTGAATCCGATCTCAAGAGCGCGATGACGTTTATTCTGATGCAGTCGCTCTCGGGAAATCCCGGGTTCATCAGCGACCCCACGCTGGACGAGTCAAAGCCGGGCATCATTCTGGCGCACTGTCTGGGTTCCACGAAGATGCACGGCCCGGCCGGCGAGGCGAGTCCGTACCGGATCCGGTCGATCATGGAGCGCCAGGAAGGGGCCGTGACGCAGGTATTCATGCCGGTCGGCCAGAAGGTGACCCAGGCGGAGCTGATTGGCACGGAGAAGATTCTCTATTTCACGGGCGACGTGCTCGAGGCGCCCGACACGGACCGCGGCTGCCGCACCAAGGTCACGGTGAAGGTGGACGGCGACCTGGAAACCCTCTGGCAGAACTGGTCGGAGGGCCTTCACCGGGTGACGTGTTACGGCGATCTCCGCACGGATCTCAAACGCTTCTGCCGGTTCAAACAGATCGAACTGGTGGACGAGGCGAGGAAGGTTACCGCCTGACAGAGCGTCACTTCAGCCTGACCCCAGCCGGCCTGATACGCGC
>JAAYAQ010000050.1 GCA_012719295.1 Candidatus Hydrogenedentota bacterium
ACCCCCAAAGAAACTGTACACGATGAAGGCCGCCGTCATGGCGAAAACCACCTCGTTCGGCGACACCGCCTGGCCGCCCGTCGCCACCGAGATCGCCTTGCCCGCGCCCTTCAGCATGGCCCCCTGGTTGAACACGAAATACGCGATGGCAAAGAGCGTGTACACCATCGCAAGCCGCCGGCCGTACCGGTCCTCGACCATCTCGCCGATCGTCGTCCGTTCACTGCGACGGTACCAGGGCGCCAGCAGCCAGTAGAACGGCGTGATCAGCATGTTTTTCCACTGATACCAGATCGTGGCAAAACCGAACTCGGACACCGCCCCCGCCTGCGCCACCGGGTGTTCCGCATGGGTGCCGGTGCCGAACGCCTGCCCCACCATGATCCACCAGCGGAGCTTGCGGTCCCCCAGAAAATAGCGGTTGCTGCTGCGCACCCGGCGCGCCACCCACAGGCCAAAAACCATGACCCCAATGAAATAGCCGACCAGAACGACGCCGTCGAGCCGGGTAAACTGGGCCGTTTGCTCCATCGCGTGTGTTCCCCAGGGTTTTGTGCTCCCGAAGGACAGCGAGCCGTCTCCGGGGTTGCGGCGCTCCCCCCGGCAGCAGAAGCTCCTGCGGAACCGATTTGACCACAAGTTACGTCCCGGATGCAACGGAAACCCCGCGGGTACGCAAGAAATTGATTGTTTCCACTCTGCCTTCTGGATTAGACTTCTCGCGCTCCGGAAGCGAGTTCACGGCGTCCGGGTGTTTTTCCGTGGGGTTTGCGGGGGCTGAAGGGGAATATCATGGCACAGTCGGTGGATCTGACGGAACGGCGCCCGTGGTACGAAGGCCTCCAGCGCTACCACTATCTTGTGTTGGCCGTCGCCTGCCTGGGCTGGTCCTTTGACACCATGGACCAGTGGCTTTATGTCTTCGTGAAACAGCACGCGCTCCGCGAACTCCTTCACGGCACCGTGCCCGAGTCGGGGCTGAATACCTACATCGGGTACGCGCAGACTTTCATGATCCTGGGGTGGGCAACCGGCGGCCTGATCTTCGGCATGATCGGCGACCGCCTGGGCCGTACGCGCACCATGGCCGTCACCATCCTGATCTACGCGCTGTTCACGGGCCTCAGTGGATTGTCGCAGAACTGGTGGCAGTTCGCGCTGTTTCGTTTCCTGACCGGACTGGGCGTAGGCGGCGAATTTGCGGCCGGCGCCGCGCTCGTGGCGGAATCGTTTCCCGCCCATTCCCGCAGCACGGCCCTGAGCCTGGTTCAGGCGTCCTCGACGCTCGGCAATGTGGCCGCGGGCCTCATCAACCTCATTCTCTCCGCCTACATGCCCGTGCAGGAGGCCTGGCGATGGGTGTTCGCAATCGGCATCATCCCCGCATTGCTGGTGGTGGTCATTTTTGCGTTCATCCGGGAACCGGAGGCCTGGCAGGTAGCGCGCGACCGCGCCCGCAAGGCCAAAGCCAGGGGCGAACGCCGCCAGGTGGGTTCCATTCTCGCCCTGTTCACCGAGCGCACGGTCCGCAGAAATACGCTTGTGGGGGTGGCCCTCGCGGCTATTGGCGTAATCGGGTTCTGGGGTATCAGCACCTGGACCCCCGAACTCCTCCGCGCCACCCTCAGCACACAAAACCTGGATCCGTCCGCCATCGAACGCCGCGTCAGCTACGCCGGGATGCTGCAGAATTTCGGCGGCATGTTCGGCGCGCTGGGATTCGGCTGGATGGCGCGGCGCATCGGCCGGCGCCCGGCCTTCCTCATCGCCCTGCTGGGATGCGCCATTGAAATCCCGCTGGCCTTCCACTTCGCGACGACCTATCACATGGCTCTGCTCTTCTTCTTCGGCATGGGTTTAGTCCTGATGTTGTTGCTGGGCGGCCTGACGGTGTACCTCCCCGAGCTGTTCCCCACCCGCCTGCGGGCCACCGGCACGGGTTTCTGCTACAACGTCGCACGTTACCTGTCCGCGCCGTCGCCCGCTTTCTTCGGACAACTCAGCGCGGCCATCGGCATCCAGAGAGCGGCCCTGGCCATCTCGTCGGCGTTCATCCTCGGCATCTTCGTCCTGCCGTTTGCGCCGGAAACCAAAGACAAACCCTTACCCGAGTAGCCGGGAGTACTCTGCCCGGAGCGTTCCGGCGTTCGAACGGGGACGCCGTGGTCGCGGCGAGGACGGCGCCGGGATTCATGCGGAATCTGGATCGCCCCTTCAGGGCTTATTTGGGGTGGGGTGGATGTCCCGGGGCGGCGTCACGCGTTCCGCGTGACTTGTCCCGGGCTATTCCAGGTCGCCCCTTCGGGGCTGCAAGAAGGGGGCACAATGTCGCCGCATTCGGGATTGCCCATCCGTTTCCCCTTGTAGGGGCAGCCCCCCCGTGGCTGCCCATCCGGTTCGAACGGGGACACATGCTCGTGCCGGGGGCGGCGCCAGGAGCGAATCCCCGTTCTTGTCCGGGGTTTTCCCTCTGTGCCCTCGGTGGCCAATCTCTTCCGAAAGAAGATCACCGGGCGCCAGACCGGGCCGCGCGGCTTCGCCGGTTTACCGGTTGTGTTCGTTCAGGAACGCCAGCATCTCTTTGAACATCGCCCGGCGCTGTTTCCAATGCACATAGTCAAACCCGTGGTTCCGCCACGGATACCCCACCAATCGCGCGGGCACGCCCAATTCCTGCAACCGGGCATGGAACGCCTCCGATTGTTCATAATGCACAAACATGTCCGACATCCCGTGCGCCAGAAACACCGGCGCCATCCCCGGCTTCGCGTACGTGATGGGCGACGCCGCCGCCAGCGGGTCCTCCCCTCCCTTCGCCACCTCTGTTCCGGCAAATTTCAGCATGCCCTTCGCCGCCCGCCTGCCCGAGATGCCCGGAAGGCCCAGGTCCCTGTACTTGGTCAGATCGACGGCCCCGTAGAGCGACACCGCCGCCCGCACCGCGCTTGACGCCCCGGGATTCTCGTCCCCTTCCAGACCGTCTTCGGGACCCGTAGCAGCCAGAAAGGCCGCCAGGTGACCGCCGGCCGACGCCCCAAACGCCACAATGCGCTCCGGGTCCACCTGGTATTCGCCCGCATGCAGGCGCAGCCAACGAACCGCCGCCTTGCAGTCGTACAGGCAATGGGGAAACGTGTATTTCGGCATCAGCCGGTAGTCGATGGACATCACGACGTAGCCCGCCCGCGCGAACGCGCGGCAATACCAGCGCTGTTGCCAGCGCGGCCCGAAGCGCCATGCCCCGCCATGGATCAACACCATGCCCGGCCGAAGTCCGGTGCCCCGTGTCCGGGGCTCATAGATGGTCATCCCCAGCGGACCGCCCTCCGGTTGCGCAAACACGCCCTTGCTGACGCGCAGCTCCCGGCCGCAGGGGGCCGCGGGAACCGTGGCCAGTGCCGCAACCCAGGCCACTCCCAGCGGAAACAGGATGCTCGACATACCGTTGACTCCCGATCTTTCCCCGTGGCAGGTGGGGACAATTAGGGGTTGAACCCCGTTCTGCTTCCGGCTAACATCTGTTGTCGTATCAGGGATTCCGACCAGTTTTGACTCTGGCTCACACACAAACGGGGTAACACATGAACAGACACATTCTCAGGAGTCACATCGTTCCTCTGGGCGCTGCGTGCATCATGTGCGCTCTCCTGCCGCAATGCGGCGGCCTGACTCAGGAAGATTTCGAACAGGTCAACGTCGACGGCTTCGAGGCCGAGGACCAGCTGATCGACCACAATGATTATGCCTATTCCATGGAGTACTTCAAGGCGGACGGGGCCGACGACGGCTATCTCTATGTCGGCACCTGCAACAACATGGGCGGGCTCATCGGGTTCTATGCCCAGGTGTTGATGAACGGCGGCGACATCCTCGATGCGCCAATACGTCCGCCGGAAATCCGGCGTTATCGCCCCGACCTCGGACCCACCGAATGGGAAACGGTCTTCGACTATCGCGATGTCGAGGATGAATCGAGTTTCAAGACCATCGGGTTCCGGTTCATGACCATTCTGGAGGCCGCGGATGCGAACAAAGACGCGCCTCCCGCGCGCTTCCTCTACGCGGCCACCCAGGGTGAAGATTCGGTCCTGTGGCGGTCAAAAACCGGCAATTACGGCGAATGGGAACACGTCTTCACCTTCGACCAGCTCGGCGGGTCCATCCGGTGGATCGAACAGCTCGACGGGCGCATCTATCTTGCCGTCGCCTACGACAGTTTTGGCGAAGCCCCGCCTCCGGGTGAAATCTGGGTGTCGGATAACGGCCTCGATTTCCGCCCCATCATGCAGAACGGGTTTGGCGATCCCAACAACCGCGGCGTCCAGGCGCTCATCGCCTACCAGGGCTGGATATACGCCGGCACCAAAAACGATATCGACGGATTCGACATCTGGAAGCTGCGTCCCGTCGCGCCGGGTTCGGACGAGCACGAGTACGTGCGCGTCGTCAGCGGGGGCGGGCCCAGCGCACATAACGAAAACGCCGGTATGCCCATCATCTTCCAGGACAAACTCTACTTCGGCACCCAGCTCTACATCGCCGGGTTCAATCCCAGCAGCGGCAACGCCTTCGAAGGATGCGACATCATCCGCATCAACGAGGACGACTCGTGGGAAACCGTCGTCGGGCCGCGCTCCATTTCCGGATACGGGTCGGGGTTCAATCATTTCACCAACTCGTATCTCTGGTGGATGGAAGAACACGACGGCTGGCTCTACGCCTCCACGTTTGACCAGGGCACCCTTCTCTCCTCGCTCCTCGCCAACCTGGAAGGCGTGTTCGCTTTCTTGCAGAAGCCGCAGGACAAGAGCACGATCGAGACCGTCAGCCGCCTGCTGAACATGTTCTTCGACGTCGAAGACTACTACCGGCTCACCCACGCCGGAGGCGATATCTTCAAGAGTCCCGACGGCGTGAAATGGTATCCGGTCACGATGGACGGAATGGGCAACCCCAGAAACTACGGCTGGCGCACCATGAAATCATGCCCCGACGGGTATCTGTACGTCGGGTCAACCAATACCACCACCGGCACTGAAATCTGGAGGGGAAAAGCGCCCGAACCCGACAAGAACGCTGCCCGGCTGCTTCAGCAGTTAAATTGACGCGCAGGAAACGCGGGCGGTTTCACCGGCGTGCCCGTTCTTCCGGAGCGGGCACGCTGGTTTATTGTTCTTCCGGTTTGGACAGCGTGTCGCCCAGATTGGACAGCAGGTTGCGCAACTGTTTCTCAAGTAGGGTCAGGACAATGCCCTGATGAACGTACGCCTGGTTCACCTTCGGCCGTGTCAGCGTCTTGATTCGCCGCATGCTCGTTACCTCGTATGTGCGGATTCCGACCGGTTCATGTGCATTCAACAGGCGGAAGTATAGAGTGCCGGAAGTCGACGTGCAACCCCAGGGGTCGGCTTCGGCGCGGCAATGCGCTATGATTAGGAAGAGAACATCCGCGTTCGGGTGGCAATCAACTGCGTCAGGCGTCAGACCGGCGTCGTCATGAAAGGACCACAGCATGTGCAGTCGCGCAATTCAGTTCATCGCCGGCCTGGCAAGTGTCGGCCTCGGGGCATTGTCATCCCATGCCGCGGAATCGTATGACGTGGTGATTTACGGCGGGACCTCCGCCGGCGTCGCGGCTGCTGTCCAGACCGCCCGCATGGGAAGAACCGCGGTCATCGTTCATCCCGGGCGCCACCTCGGCGGCCTGACCTCCGGCGGCCTCGGCGCGACCGACATCGGCAACAAGGCCGCCATCGGCGGCATCGCCCGCGAATTCTACCGCCGCCTCGGTGCGCATTACGGCAAAGAGGAAGCCTGGACCTTCGAACCGCACGTTGCGGAGAACACCTACAAGGCAATGATTGAAGAAGCGCATATTCCCATCATCTACGACGAACGCCTCGACCTGCACGGGGGCGTACAGATGGACGCCGGGCGGCTCGCCGCCATCGTGATGGAAAGCGGCCTCCGTATCGAAGGACGCGTCTTTATCGACGCGACCTACGAGGGCGATCTCATGGCAAAGGCCGGCGTCGCCTATCACGTCGGGCGCGAATCCAACGCCACGTACGCCGAAACGCTCAACGGCGTGCAGACCCAAAACGCCATCTTCCACCAGTTCGAATGCCCCATCGACCCCTACGTGGTCGAAGGCGACCCTTCCAGCGGGCTCTTGCCCGGCATTCAGGAGGGCGGGCCGGGTGAAGAGGGTTCCGGCGACCACCGCGTTCAGGCTTACAACTTCCGCATGTGCCTGACTGACGACCCGGAAAACCGCATGCCCTTCCCCAAACCGGAACGCTACGACCCGCTGCGCTACGAACTCCTCCTCCGCTACCTCAACGCCGGGCATTGGACCGTCATGAAACTCTCCTCGAAAATGCCCAACCGCAAGACCGACACCAACAACAAGGGCGCGTTTGCCACCGACAACATCGGCATGAACTACGAATACCCCGACGGGGATTACGCCGTCCGCGAACGCATTTTCAATGAACACAAAGACTATCAGCAGGGACTGATGTGGTTTCTCTTCAACGATCCCCGCGTCCCCGAGCACGTCCGCAACGAAATGAGCCCGTGGGGCCTCCCGAAGGACGAATTCGTCGATACCGGCGGCTGGCCGCACCAGCTCTACGTCCGGGAAGCCCGCCGCATGATCTCCGACTATGTCATGACCCAGCACAATTGCCAGGGACGCGCCACCGTGTACGATGCCGTCGGCCTCGCCGCGTATACCATGGATTCGCATCACGTCCAGCGCTACGTCAAGGACGGCCGCGTCTGGAACGAAGGCGACGTCGAGGTCGGAGGCTTTCCCCCCTACCCCATCGCCTACCGGTCTATCCGCCCCAAACGCGCCGAATGCGTGAACCTGCTCGTGCCGGTCTGTCTCGCCGCGTCGCACATCGCCTACGGGTCGATTCGCATGGAACCGGTTTTCATGGTGCTGGGCCAGTCGGCCGCCACCGCCGCCGCCCTGGCCCTTGAGGGGGAAACGGCCGTCCAGGACATCGACATCGCCCGGCTTCAGGACCGCCTGCGCCAGGACGGTCAGATCCTCGAGTGGAAACCTTGAGACGGCGAATACCGGCCAGGGAACCTGCGGGCCCCGTGGGCCGACAACAAGGAGTCCTCCCGTGAGCACGAGCCCCCGCGAAAATCTGGCGCAGCTCATACGCCATAAACGCGCGGATTGGATTCCGTTTACCCTCGACGTCGGCGCAACGCCCGGTTTGACCGCGCCCGTCATGGACGTGTTCCGCGAACAGACCGGAGCGGACCGCCCGGAGGAGTTTTTTGACTTCGATTTCCGCACGGTTTCGCTTCCGACCCGTTTCGGAGGAGACGACCCCGCCGCGCTTCATGCCAGGGTCGAACCCGGAACCGTGTTCGACGAATGGGGCATCGGCCATTGGGCCGGCGGCGCCGAGGGCACTTATGAGAAGACCTTCCCGCCCCTGGCCACGGCCGCCAATGCCGGGGATGTCGAAGCGCTCCCCACGCCCGCGATCGATGCCGGCGACACGGCCAGCATCGTCGAGACGTTTCACGCCCGGGGTTATCCCGTCTTCGGCTATGCGGGCAGTATTTACGAATGGTCATGGTGGTTGCGCGGTATGCAGCAGTTCATGATGGACCTGCTCGCCGCGCCGGACATGGCGGAGGCCGTCATCCGGAAAGTGACCGAATACACCAAGACCCTCGCCCAGGAATCCGCGCGCGCCGGCATTGATGTGCTTTGTTTCTACGACGACGCCGGCATGCAAACCGGATTGCAGATCGACCCCGAACTCTGGCGGCGGTTCATCCGGCCGCGGTGGCACGAGGTGCTCGACGCCGTCCGGAGCCGGTTTCCCGAAACGCGCTTCTTTCTCCACAGTTGCGGCCGGATCGAAGAGATCATCCCTGACATCGTCGCGACAGGATTTGACATCCTTCACCCGATCCAGCCCGAATGCATGGATTTCGCGAGCATTCGCCGCGCGGTGGGCCGGGACATCCTTCTGTGCGCTACCCTCAGCGCCCAAACCCTCTTCCCCTTCGGCACGCCGCGCGACATCCGCAGCTGGGTGCGGGATACCAAACGGCTTTGTGCCGGCGACAACGGCGCCATCCTGTGTCCCTCCAACCGCATCCAGCCCGAAACCCCCTGGGAGAATATCGTCGCGTTCGCCGAGGAAGCCCGTGCGTCCTGAGAGTCCGTATTGCGGTTCTGTTGGCAAACCGCCTTCCCTTGACGCCCTGCACCCGGAGCGATAGGATAAGAAGCCACGGCCTGCAGGAGGGACATGTCATGGAAACTGAGACGTGCTGCCCAGTGTTCGATCCCGCTCCCTGGGACGGGAAAACGATCGAGTGGAAAGACAAGCGCTTCATCAAAGACCGGGTCTTCACCTTCCTCTACATGCCGATCGGTTTCGGCAAGGTCATGAGGGCCCTGGACAAGAAGGTGCGCAACGCCGGCGCCGCCACTCCTGACAATCTGTGCCTGTCCGACCACACGTCCAAATGGAACATGGACGTCTATCTCGCGGTCGACAAGGAAGTCCCCGGCGCAGAGAATGTCACGTTCAGCGGCCAATTCCTGTGCAAAGTCTACGAAGGGCCGTACAAAAACACGGGCGCCTGGTGCAAGGACTTCGAGGCCTATGCCAAGGGCCACGAGCAGTCCATCCGGAAATGGTACATGTGGTACACCACCTGCCCGAAATGCGCGGCAAAGTACGGCAAGAACTACGTGGCGTTTTTCGGCGGGACGGGCGAAGGCCATTGACGCCGGACCCGGCGCCCGGCTGCGGCGTGCGTTGACGCGCCTGAAACGGCGCTCCGTCCGTGCGCGTCCCGGCGTCGCATCAACACGTTTACGTCTCCTTGCGCTCTCCGGCTCGATTCACAGGCGGTCTCCATCGTGCCAGCGTCCCGGGCCCGAATGCCCGCTCGGTCAGACGCCGCCAAAACCGGGGCGGAGCGCGCCCCGCATGCGGCAGTTCTGCGGCGCCGCGCACAACAGGCTCCTGACCTTGACACGGCGGCGCGACATTGGGATGATCCTCGATGCACCAAACCGAAACCACAACCCCTGAGCCCCGGCTCGACACCCTGAAAACGCATTGCATACAAATCCCAGTCCCCAAGGGCAGAACCTCCCGGTCCTCCGGACGCGTACACGTCCGCGAGCGGGCGAGCGGCCGTGCCGCCCGGCGGGGAGTCCGCCAGTGGTGATTGCCAACGAAATCGCACGGATTCCGAAAGCGGAAAGGGCATCCTGATGGCCTGGCCCCTCGGTCGACCGCACCACCGGATGTACCTGGCGGCATTCCTCCTCGACTTCTCCGTCGCCGTCGGATTCACCGCCATGCCGTTTTTTGTCATCCAGCACCTGAACGGCGGAGCCGCGCTCTCCGGCACCGTGGGCGCCGTCCAGATGGCCGTGTACGCCTTCGCCTGCCTCGCATCCGCCGCCATGGTGTCCCGCGCGCGCCATCCCCTGGTCTGGGCGGTAGGGGGCGTGCTTGGGTTTGCCGTTGTCTTCACGCTGGTGCCGTGGGTACGCAGTCCAGTCCTGTGCATTGTGGCCGCATCCGCGCCGTTTATTGGCCTGGCGCTGGCGTGGCCCGCCATGCAGGCCTGGCTCGGTCTGGAACCGGATCCTGAAATCCGGGCCCGGCGGCTGGCCGGTTTCAACACTGCCACGGCCTTCGGTTTCACGCTCAGCCCGCTCCTGACCGGCCCGCTGTACGACGCCGGCTTTCGACTTCCGTTCGCCCTGTTGACCGTCCTCTGCCTTGCCGTAGCCGGCCTCGTGCTCTCCCTGGCGCCCAAGGCCCCCGGCGCCGTCCCCCGCGGCGACAGCCACGGCGAAGAAACCGATGCTCGCAGCGTCACGCCCGGCCTTCTCTACGCTTCGTGGGCGGCCACGTTCACCTCCAACGGCCTCTTCGCCGCCGTACGTTCGGTCTACCCCCTCCGCGTCGAAACGCTCGCCGCCGAGGACGCGCTCTGGTTCTTCCCCGGCCTCCGCCCGTCATTCTTCGATGCGATCGGACCCGCCACCGCGTACTCCTGGCTGGCCTTCACGCTGTCTCTCTGGACGGTGATATGCTTCGCCATCATGGGCCGGACTTCCGCGTGGCAGGGACGTTATGCGCTCCTGGCCGCCGGACAGATGGCCGCCGCGCTCGCCTTCGTGCTGCTGAGCTGGGCACGCAGCGTGACCGTCATGGCCGCCTGCTTCGCCGTCGTCGGGTTCAACTTCGGCCTGTGTTTCTTTGCCAGCATCTACTACAGTCTCGCGCACGCCCGGACGCGCCACCGCAATGCCGCCGTCAACGAAGGGGTGCTGGGCGCGGGGGGGTTCGCAGGCGGCATGGCGTTCGGTCATCTGGCGGAAGCGGTTGGCGTCCCCGCCGCGTTTCAGTACGCGCCCCTCTTCGCCGCGGCGGCGATTGGCCTGCAACTACTCCTGCTGCGGAACGGGAAGCGCCTCCCTCAATCCTGAGACGGCTGGTCCGCCGGCTCGAGAGCCAACGGCGCGGACGCCTCAGACGGCTTCGTTTCCTCGCGCGGCATGTTGTTGATCATATACCATCCGCTCACCGCACTCGCGACAAAGGCCGCCAGCGCCATGCCGTACCGTCCCAAACATACGTAGCCCGCCCCGAACAGGCCCGTGTAAATGCAAACCGTTCCCGCGAACCAGCCTATCCACAGACGAAGCGACGGCGGCGGCGTGATCTCCGGATACTTCCGGGCGATCGGCCCCCACCAGCCGCCCGGCCGGATGCGCCGGTAAAAGCGCTCGAGATGCGCCTCCGAAACCGGCGGCGTCAGGTACATCACGGCAATCCACACCAGCGTGCAGATGCCGATGATGAAGATGATGCGAATGGCATAGGTATCCGCTGCATAAAACCAGTTGACACGCTCCATCGCCTCGGGTGAAATCAGGCCCAGTTTCGCCAGCGGCATGCAGAGGACGTTGCCGTTGGCCACGATCAGCGAACCCACCATCGCGCCGATCTCGGCCCACGCATTCACCCGCCACCAGTACCACCGGAGAAGCCCCACGAACGCGCCGCCCGCTCCGATCGTCATCAGGTAAATCCACACCGTAGCGATGCTCTCCGACTGCCACGCCGCCAGCGCGCCCAGCACCATCAACAGCACCATCACGACCCGCGACGCATTCACATAATGCCGTTCGGATGCATGCCTCATCAGGAACCGTTTGTAAAGATCGCTGACCAGGTACGACGCGCCCCAGTTCAATTGCGTGCTCAACGTGCTCATGAATGCCGCGAAAAGCGACGCCACCATGAGCCCGCGCAGCCCGCCCGGCATCAGCCGGGCGATCATTTGCGGATAGGCCAGCTCGGGATCCTCGCCGGCCTGAAGCGGAAAATAGACCAGCGACGCCAGCCCCACCACGATCCACGGCCACGGCCGCAACACGTAATGCGCAATGTTGAACCACAGAAAAGCCTTGGCCGCGTGCCGCTCATCTTTCGCCGAAAACAGCCGCTGCGCCAGGTAGCCGCCCCCCTGGCCCCCGCCCCACCACAACAATGCCACCTGCACCACAAACGTGAGGATGGCCAGGTTCGTGGCCGTGCGGAAATCCGGCACGAAATGCAGCACCTTCGGCTCCACGCCCGGCGCCGCCAGCACCTGCTCCACCATCGAGGCCGGGCCGCCCATCTGGAAGAACACGATCCCCATGAGCGCAATCGCGCCGAACATCGCCAGCCCGAACTGGAAAAAGTCCGTCACCACCACGCCCCAGTAGCCCGATAACGTCGTGTAAACCAGCGTCAGAATCACCAGGATCGCCACCGAAAAGACCTTGTCCCACCCCATCATCACGTTGAGGATCTTGCTCATCGCAAGCGTGACCCAGCCCATCACGATGCAATTCACGAGCAGCCCAGAGTACACGGCGAAGAACGCGCGCAACGCCGCCGCCGACGTCCCTTCGTACCGCAACTCCACGAACTCCACGTCCGTGAGCAGCCCCGCCCGGCGCCACAGTCCCGCGAAAAAATACACCGTCATCATCCCGCCCATCAGGGCGCTCCACCACAGCCAGTTCTCGTAGATCCCCCCCTTGCGCACCAGCCCTGAAACCACGAGCGGCGTGTCCGCCGCAAAGGTCGTCGCCACCATCGAGGTCCCCACCAGCCACCAGGGAAGGCTCCCTTCCGCCGTGAAGAACTCGCGCAGGCTGCGACTGGCCCGTTGGGTAAAATACAGCCCCACCAGCAACGAGAATACCAGTGAAGCCACCACAATCGACCAGTCCAGGAAGTTAAGCTGCATGCGCCTTCCACTCCCCTGCGTTGTGGGCGGTCCGCCCTCTCACGTCACGGTCAAGCGTTCAGGACCGACTCGTCGGGCTGCAGACCTTCCGTTTCCAGAAGATAGGCGAGCAGTTTCTCTGTACTTCCCCGCAGGATCACGGTCTGCGACAACAAGGAGCTTGCCGCCAGCCGCCCGTCCGCGGTTTGCATGGCCCCAATCGTCTCGAGTTCGAAAAACCCCAGTTCCCCGCCGTTGAAAATGCTGTACAGGTCCGCCGTCGAAAACGGCCCGTCCGTCTGCTCGTTGTCGGCGATATTGAAATAGGTGCCTTGCTGGGGCCGGGCCTTGCGCACAAACAGCATCGACCGCGCGACATCCAGCGCGCCAATGCAGCGGGGATCGTGATCTACCCGTACGCCTATCTGATGACGCTCCTTTCCCCCGAGCCGGAACACGAAATGGTCCGGCCGCCACACAATGCGCTCGCCCGGGTCGCCGTAGAAATCGCAATTCAGCGCGGCGCCGTTCTCCGGCACCTGCCCAAAGGCCAGGATGCCTTCCGCCCCGGGAAACTGTTCGAGCGACCAGGGCGCCAGGAGCACGCTCTCGGCATCGTAGTCCCCCAGCGGCTCGAAAGCGTCCAGCGTGTCATAGGTCAAGCCTTCCAGATCCAGCAGTCCGGCAATCGGGTGGAGTGTGCGCGCCCAGACCAGCCTGCGGTAGTTCAGGTCGAGACGCGTCCCCCGCCGGTTCGTCAACACGATCCGCTTCTCTACCCGGACACAATCCTCGTCTTCGCGCACGACGCGCGGCGCGGCCTTGGCGATGCCGTCCTGCACTGTCCACACATCGCTCTCGGGCAGGTAATTAAACGCGAACGGCCCGCCTTCGGGCGCCGGCCAAAGCGAGTTGCCCCCGAGATTGTCGTATTCCGTCGGCGACGGATGCCGCAACGCCTCGAGATCAAGCCGGTGCACCAGCTCTCCGTTCAGCTGACAGAATATGCGCCCCCCAAGCGACGGGGGAATCAGAATGCTCCCCTGACCGCATTCGAGCTCAACCAGGTTCGCGTCATGCGCCCGCAGTTGCTCCAACATCTCCGCGCCTCCTTCAGGACGATGCCCCGTCCCGAATTTCATGCAACCAAGATCCCGCCCGCGAGGCCGCCGCCGCGTCATCGGCGCGTCGGAATTGAGTGTGAGTCGGCGCACCGGCGCCCGCACCCGGGGACGTCGGTTCATCCCCGGGCTGCAGGGCCGCGGCAGGCAGACACGAAAGAACGACGCTTATCATGTTGTAAGCAGCCTGTCCATTTTGGGACTGAAAGGCACCGGGCCGTCTTTGGTGATTTCGTAGCCCGTCTCGATGCGGGCGCCGTGCCATTCCGGATGGCCAAAGAAGCTCACATCGACGCAGACCGTCATCCCCGGCCTCAGTGCATCCTGGCTGTTGGGACCGAAAAACGGCGCTTCGGCCTCATGCAGGCCGATCGTGTGCGCGAAGGGGCACACCAGGTATTTCAGCAGGCCGTGTTTTTCGTAATACGCCCGGCCCGGAGCATCGATTTCGCTGCCTTTGCGCCCGGGCATCAATTGCGCCCGGGTCAGCCGGAACACTTCCTTGAGGTGGCCCAGCATCTCCTGCTGCGATGCCGAGTAGCCGCCCGACACCGGCAGGGAATGACCCATGACCCCCGCATAGCCTTTCACTTTCGGCGCAAGGCCGATCATCACCAGTTCGCCCGCCTCGAGCCGTTTGGTCGTCGCCGTCGGAACCACCGCGTTGGCCCGCGCACCCGACCCCACGATTGCGCTGAATCCGAACCCCGTCGCGCCCCGGCTCCGCGCCGCATACTCGCCGGCCGCCGCGACCTCGATCTCCATGGCGCCCGGTTTGATGGCCTTCGCCATCGCGTCGTAACACTCGTCCGCAAGCCCGAAAGCCGCACGAATCTGCTCTCGTTCCCACGCCGACTTGTCGTAGCGCAACGCCAGAAACGCGTCCGTGATGTCCACGAGCTCCACGCCCTTGAATCCCTCGGTGATCTGCCGGAAACAATCCGCGGGCATCCGGCCTCCGCCGACCAGGCCTGCCCGCCCGATGGACCCTTCCTTTGCCTTCAATTCCGCGAAGAGCGTCGGGAAATCCGTAATCGTCGCGTTGGGATACTCTTCGTCCGGGACCATGAACACGGGGAAGTTCCGCGTCTCCGTGATCGCGCTGTCTTGCTTCGCGAACGGTTCGCTCTCCGGACCGCCCAGCAGCATCGCGCTCCCGTCTTTCAACACCAGCACCGCGCCGCTTTCAAATTGCGGACACCAGCCCGTGAGATACCACCCGTTGCCAATGTTGAATTCGTCATAGTAGACCAGAGCCAGGTCCAGGTTGTTGGCTTTCAGAATCTCCTGAACCTTGGCAAGCCGAACGTCGCGCTCTTCCTGACTGAGGTACCCCATCTTCGCTCTCCTTATCAAGCCCATCCCGGGCGGGTTGCAGGGTATGCGAGGCCGAACTCACGGAGCACCGGCACGAACCCCCGAATCCAGTCATTATGCACGCCATCGTAATCTCTCACATCATACCCCAGCACGATTGAACATTTCCCCCAAATCACCCGCATGAACACCGTGCCGTGTATGTGCGGCCGCAGTGCAGGGATTTCCCCCCTCCAGTGGGTTCTCAGACACCCCCGCCTCGCCCTGCGACCTGCGTAGCGCCAAATCCCCCCGGGAGCGCACTGCATACGGAATGCGCCTCTCAGAAAAGCCCCGTGACAAGGACGCCGGCAAACCGGAAAGAAACGGGGCTCAGGTCATTCTGCCTGGACCCCCTCGATAATGCTGACGTCAGAGTCTGTCGGTATCACCCCGGTCAATTGCAGGCCGGCCGCCGAAAACAAGCGCCGGTACTCCTCTTCCGTGCGTTCCCGGCCGTTCACGAGCAGCATCATCAGATCAAGCCACTTGCCAAAGCTCGGTGTATCCGCGGGCGGGATCACAATCTCGACCAGCAGCACCCGCGAGCCCGGCGTCATCGCCGACCAGCAGTTGCGGAGAATGGTCTCCGCTTCGGGGTCCTGCCAGTCATGGATTATGTGCTGCATGACATACACGTCCGCGCCCGGAGGGACCGACGCGAAGAAATCTCCCCCCTCAACACGCAACCGCCCATTCAGACCCGACTCCGGCGGGGCGGCCGCTCGCGCGCGGTCCGCCACGGCAGGCAGATCAAAAAGCGTCCCCCGGACCTCCGGATACCGGCTCAGAAGAGCGGTCAGGAACACCCCGCTCCCGCCGCCCACATCAACCACGGTGCGATACGCCCCGAAGTCATACGCGTCCAGCACAGCTTGCGTTTCCGTCAGCCCGAATGCCCCCATCGCCGCGTCGTATACGCTATGCCGGTGTGGCCGCTCCGTCATGTACTCGAAAAAGGGCTGGCCGAACCGCTTCTGGAATCCCGGCTCACCCGTGCGGACGTTGTGCAGCAGTTCGCCCCACGCCTGATGAAACTCTGCCCCCATCATGATTCCAAACGGCCGCTGCGACAACGACCCGTTCGTTCGCAGCGAATCGCTCAACGGGGTTAACGAGAACCGGTCCTCGGCATCCTGGGCGAAAACCCCCACGCCCGCAAGCGCACGAAGAACGCGATACAACGAATCGCGATGGGTGTGCGTCTGTTCCGCCAAGTCCGCGGCGGAGCGCGGACCGTCACTCAGGAGATCCGCTATCCCCAGTTCCGCCGCCACCCAGATGCCCTGTGTAATCCACGACCCGCCAAACACCTGCTGGAAAAACTGCGCGCCCGACTGTGCCCCTGCCATGGGAGACCCTCCCGCATCTGGGCCTGGTGGCCCCGCCTCCCCCCTGCAATCTTCCCACACACACCCTCGGAAGCATAGAACGCACCGCATTCCATGCCTTATTCCCTGTCCCGCATGTGTCCGTGACACGTGGTCGCGCCGCAGACGGCGCCCTGGGATCGCCGGCCGCCGACTCGGCATTCGCCGTTCTGGCTCGGGCCGCCCTTACAGGGCTCTCTCGCGTGGGAACGCTGTTCCCGGGGCGACGGCACGCGTTCCGCGTGCCTTGCCCCGGGTTATTCTCGGTCGCCCCTTCGGGGCTGCAGGAACGGGGACACAATGTCGCCGGATTCGGGAATGCCCATCCGCTTCCCCTTGTAGGGGCAGCCCCCCGTGGCTGCCCATCCGGTTCGAACGGGAACACCTTGTCGCGCCGCGGACGGCGCTTGGAACAGGTCCCCGTTCTTCGCCATTTTCTCCGGTGTGGGGACCGGTCACGCCGGCAGTCGCAGAATGCGCAACGAGCGCGGCGCCAGCTCCCATGAACTGCCCGCCCGGGCGTCAGTCCCATCCGCCTCGACATACGCCGCCGCGGTCTGCACCGATGCCGCCGTGCGGCCGTAATTCGCAAGCACGAGGTACATGGCCCGGTTGGCGAACGCCGACGCCACGACCCCTTCGGGCAACGGCGCGGCAAACAACGATGAATCCCCAATCTCGAGCCAGGCCCACGTGCCTTCCTCGACGAGCGGCAGGTACCGTTTCAGCCACCGCGCATGCACGGCCCGGGTCTCGGCGCTCCCCGGAACGGCGTCCCACGCGCTGTAACAATGGAGCTTCTCCGGGTCAGCCTGGTATTGCGCCCAGGCATCCCGGCACCGCTGCATCCAGAAGTCGTCGTTGTATTTCACGCCGGGGATCATGCCCCGCTCGCCCGTAAACTTGCGCCCGCCCATCAACACGGGGAACTGCATGTAGGGAATGGAGTGCAGGAACGGCTCGTTTTCGGATTCCACGCTCGCAAATCCCATGTCGATGCAGGGAACCACGTAAGGCGGATGGTTTTTCACGGTCTCCCGCAGCGGATCGACCTGCGCCACGCCTTCGCCCACCCACAGATAATCGTAGACCTTCAACCCGCCGCTCTGAGGCTGCTCCGCGCCGTTCACGTGCAGCTTCAGAATGCACCCCCGCCGTTTCACCTCGGCATACACGAGCGCGATCAGGTCCACAAACGCCCCGTCGTGATCCGGGGTCTCCTCAAACGCCGCGACCTCGTCCGGCGCCAGCGGCATCTGCTGTTTCGCCGCATGCTGGTTCGCCAGGTAGCCGCCATCCATGTAGATCCCGTCCGAACCGTACTCGTCCAGGATACGCGCCAGACGCGGCAGCACAAACGCGCGCCATCCGGGACTCGCGGGCGCGCACCGGGCCATGTCCCAATACCCCACAACAAGGAAATCGCCCTCGCGGCTCCATTCCTGGCGGAACCCTGGATGCGCCCGCTCGACGAAACAGGGCGAGGTGTAGGTCAGCACCTTCATCCCGCGCCGATGGGCCATCTCGATGAAGCGCCGGTACCCTGCCGGGTTGCACGCCGTATACTTGTCGCCGCCAAACAAGCCCAGGGAATCATTCCAGTCGTCGAATACCTGCAGCACCTGAATCCCGTGCTCCCGGAGCCGGTCCAACTCCGCTTCGTCCTCCGCGCCGGGGTCGTACGGCGTGCGGCCGGGATACTCGCCCAGGTTGTAGCAGCACTGCGCGGGCAGGTAGTCCGTAATCAGATGTTTACGCATACAGGAGCGTATGCCTTGCGTGCAGCGGCCGATGTTCTGCAGGCGCCTGCGGTGGTCTTCGGCCGTGAACTCCCGCAAGAGCGAGGATGCGGGTCCCGC
>JAAYAQ010000008.1 GCA_012719295.1 Candidatus Hydrogenedentota bacterium
CGCGCGCTGGAGGCGTGGCTGAGTTCGACCGCGTTCGTGTACACGCTGGATGAGCCCGTCCTTCCCCGCTACTCGCCGATAGACGCGTTTCTCCTGGAAGCGCGCCGGGGCCATTGCCAGCTGTATGCAAGCGCGCTGGCACTGATGCTTCGGACGCTCGGAATACCGACCCGGGTCGTGGCGGGGTACCGGGGCGGCGAGTGGAACGAAAGCGACAAGGCGTATGTGATCAGCCGGGACATGGCGCATCTGTGGGTGGAGGTGTATTTCCTGGATTACGGCTGGGTGACCTTCGACCCCTCTCCGCACTATGACCCGGGGGAGGTATCGATGTTCGGTCAGGTATCGGAATCGCTTTCGCGCTCGCAGTGGCGGCTGCGGATCTTCTGGTACCGCAACATCATCGGATATGACGGCGGGTTCACGCTGGAACGTCTCCGGGATTGGGGCGAGGGGCTGTTCGTCTGGACCGTATCGCCGTATACGGGGTATCAAGAAGGCAATCCGGAATCCGGCCGGCGCGGCGGCAAACTGGCGGCGCTGGCGCTGCCGGTCCTGCTGGCATGCCTGGCAGCGGGGGGACTCTATCTCCGATTCAGGCGGCGGCGGGGCCAAGAGGGGCTCACGCTCACCGAGGCGCAACGGCGGGCGCGCATCCTGCTGGACCGCGTCAGCCGCCAGTTACGACGCCAGGGGATTAATTGCGAGCAGCGCACCGCGGGCGAACTGGCGTTGGCGGCTCGCGGCAAACCGAACGTGCGGGCGGAACACGTGACCGAGGCGCTGCGCACTTACGACGAAGTCCGGTTCGGCCAACGGCCGTTGGACCGTTCGCGTCTCAAAGCGTTGTGCAGACAACTGCGGGCAACGCGGCCGGCGCCCTGAGCACGCACATTCCGGTGCGGACGGTTCAGCGGCCGAGCAACAGGGCGACGGCATTGGCGCCCCACAGCGCGACGGCAATGTCTTTTTTGCCGTCGGTGTTGAAATCGTGCGAGCACAGAGCACGGGGCATGCCGGTTTTTCCGCCCGATTCGAACGTGTACAGGGCCTTTGAAAACGTCTGAGGCAGCGTAGAGTCCGCGGACGTATTGGTGAGCACGCCCACCTGGCCGGATGCGAAACAGGCGGCGGCGATATCAACGCGGCCGTCGCCGTTGAGGTCTTCGGCGAGCACGTCGCGGATTTCGTGTTCGAGGATGCTTCTCGATGTGCCGAGCGCGACTTCCTGGCAGACCTCGAACTGAAACACGCCGGTGGCATAGTGGATAGCGACGGAATCGTAGGTGTGGCAATCCGACACCACGAGATCGAGCCGCCCGTCCTTATTGACATCGGCAATGCG
Organism: Candidatus Hydrogenedentota bacterium; assembly: GCA_012719295.1. GTDB lineage: Bacteria > Hydrogenedentota > Hydrogenedentia > Hydrogenedentales > SLHB01 > UBA2224. The sequence goes on from JAAYAQ010000008.1 coordinate 1,346, forward strand.
CACCTTGTGAGGCAGCGCTCCGTTGCCGAGAAACCGGTCCACTTCTTCGAAGTTGCCTTGCGCATCGCCCTTCCAGAGGGCGATCTCCCCGGACGCATACATGACGGTGACGAGATCCATGTTGCCGTCGCCGTCAAGGTCCGCGGCCTGGATGTCGCGGGGACCGCCGGCAGCCGCGATGAAGCGCGGTTCTTCGAAATAGGCGGTTGGATGTCCCGGAAAGTAAATCAGAACATCCGACGACCATCCCGCGGCGATGACGTCGCGGTAGTCATCACGATTGAAATCATGGACGACCAGCGCGGTGATGCCGGGTTTGGTGAAGATGGGTTGCTCATCGGCATCGCGATTGCGCAGGTAGCGGAGCCGGTCCACGGGCACGGAGAATTCCACCGGTTCAAAGAGGAGGTCGCCGATGTTCCGGAAAAGCACGAGATCGCGCGATTCGCTGCGGCGCTCGACGGTATGAAAGCTGCCCACGAGCAGATCGGGGGCGGGAAGCGCGTCGATGTTCGCCGTCGCGATGCAATACGGGCCGAAACCCGTGATCAGGGGCACCTGCTTTTCGTATTCGAGCGGTCGCACGGCCGCGAGCATGGAGAGTTCGTTGTTCGCGGGCCGTTCGCTGCGCGGATCGGTCAGTACGCCGGTATCGGCGGAGATGATCTCCGGCAGCCCGTCGCCGTTAAGATCGACCGCGGCAATGGCGGAAGGGTTGGGCCCGACGGGGAACCAGGCTTTGTGCTGGCCGAAGCCTTCCGCCCCAAACGCCGCGGGGGCGAGAATGACAAGGGATAGCGCGATGAGGCGCGCGGACCGGGCGACATCAGGCATGGGGACACTCCTTCGATGCAACGAGGGCCGCAGCGAGCCGGATGGCCGCGACGAGGCTGTCGGGGCGGGCCGCACCGGTCCCGGCAATATCGTACGCGGTGCCGTGGTCCACGGAGGTGCGTACGATCGGGATGCCGAGGGTGACGTTTACCCCCTGGTCCATGGCGATGAGTTTGACGGGGATGTGACCCTGATCGTGGTACATGGCCACCACGAGATCAAACTCGCCGTCCACCATTCGTTTGAAGACGGTATCGGGGGGATAGGGTCCCGAGCAGTCGATCCCTTCCCGTCTGCAGCGCTCGACCGCAGGGGCAATTTCGTCGGCCTCTTCGGTTCCCAGGACGCCCGCCTCGCCGGCATGGGGATTGAGGCCCGCAACAGCAATACGCCGTCGCTCCAGCCCCAGTTGAACAAGGGC
>JAAYAQ010000311.1 GCA_012719295.1 Candidatus Hydrogenedentota bacterium
ATGGCGCAGCGCCTGGTGCGCCGGGTCTGCCCGGAGTGCCGGGAGGAGTACGAGCCGAAACCGGAGAGCTGGGTGGAACTCGGCCTGCGCGCCGACGACGCGAAAGGCCTGACGGCCTGGCGCGGAACCGGGTGCGATAAGTGCCAGGGGCGCGGGTACTACGGGCGAATCGGCATCTTTGAGCTGCTGGTGATGAGTCCGCAGATCCAGGAACTGACCCTGAAGGGCGTGGATTCGAACGTCATCAAGCGCGAAGCGGTGCGGGAAGGATTGCGGACGCTGCGGGCGGACGGTGCGGCGAAGGTGCGCGCGGGGATCTCGACCATCGAAGAGGTGCTGCGCGTGACGCGCGATGATCTGCTCGAAGGCGTCGTCGCATGAGGCAGGGAGGCGTGGATTAACCGGCATGGCCGTATTTGATTACGAAGCGATCGCGGGTTCGGGCAAGCAGGTGCGCGGCGTCATCGACGCGGATTCGCCCGCGGCGGCGCGCCGCAAACTGCGCGAACAGGAGCTGTTCCCGACCAGCGTGCGCGAGTCCAGCGGCAAGGCCGCGGCGTCGACCGACGTTATGGGGGGGGCGCTGAGCCGCATCAAGGGCCGCGACATCGCGTTGATGACGCGGCAGCTGGCGGTCCTGCTTGAAGCGGGCATGTCGCTCGTCGAGGCGCTGACGGCGCTGCTGGAGCAGACCGGGAATCCGCGGCTGAAGAAGATCGTGTTCGATGTGCGCGACCGGGTCAATGAAGGCATGACGCTGGCCGATGCGATGTCGCAGCATCCCAAGGCGTTCAACGCGCTCTATGCGAACATGGTGCGCGCGGGGGAAGCGAGCGGCGCGCTCGAGTCGGTGCTGATGCGCCTGGCGGACCTGCTGGAGCGCAACGTCCGGCTGCGTGCCCGGGTGGTGTCGGCCCTGGCGTATCCCGTGCTGATGGCGTGCGTGAGCGTGGGCGTGATTGTGTTTCTGCTGATGGTGGTTGTGCCGAAGATCGTGGGCACGTTCGAACGGCAGAATGTGGAACTTCCAGCCATTACGAAGGCGATGCTCTTCGCGTGCGATTTTCTGTACGCGTGGTGGTGGCTCGTGCTGCTGGTGGCGGTGGGCTGCCTGCTGACGTGGCGCGCGTGGGTGAAGCGTCCGGAAGGCCGTCTGAAGTGGGATCGTCTCAAGATGTCGCTGCCCTACGCGGGCGACCTCTACCTGAAGATCGTGTGCACGCGGTTTTCGCGCACGCTGGGCTCGATGCTGGAGAGCGGGCTCACGATGCTGAACGCGCTCGAGGTGGTGAAGTCGGTATTGCAGAACCGGCAGGCCGAACAGATCATGGACGACGTGAAGACGCAGGTCCGGCGCGGCCGGAACCTGTCGGAGCCGTTGCGGGAATCGGCTGTGTTTCCGCCAATGCTGGTGCACATGGTGGAGCTGGGCCAGCGCAGCGGCGAGCTGCCGGCCATGCTGTTGCGAACGGCGGACACGTATGACGAGGAAGTGAACATGGCGGTGGACGCCCTGGTGAGTCTCCTGGAGCCGGTCATCATCCTGGTGATGGGCGTATTTGTAGGGTTTCTTGTGATTGCGGTGCTGCTCCCGGTGCTTACCATCAGCAGCACGTTCGCCTGAGGAGGGCCTGAAAATGAATCGTCGCGAACAGTGGGAACGCAAACAACGGCGGGCCGGCTTCACGCTGGTGGAGTTGATGGTGGTGATCGTGATCCTCGGTCTGCTGGCCGCGTTGGTGGCGCCGCGCTTCCTTACGGTGGCGGACGAGGCGCACGTGAGCGCGGCGAAGGCGCAGATCTCGCATTTCAAGACGGCCCTGACGCAGTACAAACTCGAGTTCAAGAAGTTCCCGACCTCGAGCGAAGGGCTTGAAGCGCTGGTCAGCAATGCGAAGAACAAGAACTACCTGGATGCCGACAGCGTCCCGAAGGATCCGTGGGGCAATCCGTACGTGTACACGTGCCCGGGGGCCGAAGGCCACGAGTTTGAGATTGTGAGCTACGGCGCCGACGGCCAGAAAGGCGGCACGGAATACAACGCGGACATCGTGAGCTGGAACCTCCAGGGCGAAAGCAACTAGGACGGCGGCTGGTGATGCGCCCTCGCCGAAATGCGACGGACAGCAGCGTGCCGGACCCCGGCGCGGCGGAGGGCGGTTTCACGCTGGTGGAACTCGCCGTGGTGGTGGGGATCGTCGCGCTGTTGCTGGCGGTGGCCATTCCGCAACTGGTGCCGTCGATCCTGTTCAGCACTCTGGAAGGGTCGGCACGCCATCTGGCGGGCTACGGCCGCGCGGCGATGGCGCACGCCGTGATCACGCACGAGCGTCTTACGATCCGTATCGAGCTGACGCCGGAAGACGGCGCGCCGCAACAGTACTGGGCGGTGCGCTGGTATACCGAGGAGGAGTTGCAGGACGAAGAGGACGAAGACGGGATGTTCGCGGACAGCTCGTTCGGCCGGGTGGACGGCGTGACCGGCGGCGAACGCGCGCAGGACCGCAACGCCGCGCTCTACCAGCCGGGCTCGGAGGAGGACATGGCGAATCAGGCGCGCCTTCTCCAGGAGCGCTTCGACCGGTTCGCGACGATGTCGCTGCAATCCAAGACGCGCAATGTGAAGCACGACGGACTTCTGGGGGAGATGGGGCCGTTGTTTGGCGACGAGGAATTCGCGCTGGACTCGGGCGACGACGAAGACAGCGTGGAAGAGGTCAAGACGTCGCTGCTGGAGCGCACGCGGCTTCCCGATGGCGTCGAGATCGAAAGCGTGCGGGTGGGGACGTCGGAATTGAGCAGCGGCCTGGTCGAGGTGGATGTCACGCCGCTGGGGCTGGCCGAGCCGGTGCACATCTATCTCAAGAGCCGCGATACCGAGGATTACTTCACCGTCGCCTGGGACCCGATCACGGGCGGCGCGCACATTTACGAAGGGAAAGAGGAGCCGCTTTGACGGACCGCGAGCACCGGAGAGGGCCGCATCGTTCCGCGCGGACAGGCGACGACGGATTCACGTTACTCGAGATCGTGGTCGCCCTGGCCGTGATTGGCGGGGTGATGTTCATCCTGCTCGAGACGCATTTCCGGGCGCTGCGGCTGTACGAATCGGCGCGGGACGAGGTGACGATCCGCAACTTTATTTCGCAGGCGATGGGCCGCGCGGAAACGGAGGTGCTCGCGGGCAACCTGGCCGGAGACGGCGATTTCGGCGAACGGTATCCGGATTACACGTACACGTTCGAGGCGCAGCAGATGGGGGAAGGCTACGTGCTGCTCTACGACGTGCTGATTTCGGTCGAAGACCCCCAGGGGGAGACGCACGAAATCGTGTTCATGGTATACGACCCGCGGTCGAGCGGAGGCGGGACAACGGCCGGGACGCGGTCCGGCACGGGTTCGGGGCCGGCCTCGGGCATTGATCTCAGCGGGCTGTCGTCGCGGGCCGGCGGAACGCAATCGGGTTCAGGGCGGTAAGGCGGCATGCGCAACCAGGGTTTTACATTGATGGAGCTGATCCTGGCGATGGCCATCATCGTCATCATGACGGCCATCGTGTATTCGTCGTTGAGTTCCGTGGTGAATTCTACCGCGATGGCGCGGGCGGCCGCCGAGGAAACGCGGTTGCGGCAGTTCCTGGCCCGCAGTTTTGAGACCAATTTTCGCAGCGTCTACTCCGATCGCACCAATGAACAGCCCGCATTTCAGTTCATTGGTGTGAACGACGAGAGTTCAGACGGTCCCATGGACTCGGTGCGCTTCTGTTCGACCGCGCCGCTCATGGGGGGGATGGCCCTGCCCGGCGACCTGAAAGAGGTGCGATACGAGGTGATGAACGACGAGGCCAGCGAACTCGGCCTGGATCTCGACGAAACCCGCGCGGAAAAGGACGAAGACCGCCCGGAAGGTTCGACGCTGGAATCGGTGGAGATGCCGCTCATCGCGGGGAACGTCGAAGCCCTCGACACGGCGGATGAGGACGAACTGGCGGAGCTGGCTACGGACCCCAATTACGAGGCGCCGCATTGGAGCGTTCCCATTCGCTCCATGGACCTGCAGTATTTTGACGGCGCCGAGTGGCTCGACGAATGGGATTCGCTCCAGTTCGGCCGCGTGCCGTGGTGCGTGCACATCCGCATCAATTTCGCGAAGACCGACGAGCAGCTCAAGGAGGAGGCCTCCGAGAACTATGATGACATCGACGACCCGGATTTCGAGATGGTTATCCCGATTCCGCTGGGGCTGGGCGTGACGGAAGACGGCCGTTCGCTGGCGGATTTCTCGGGGCAGGCCGCGCGCGACGCCCTGGAACAGCTCGAAGGCGAGGCGTCGCGGGAGGAGGGCGGCGCGCAGGGCGCCAACAACAACATCCAGACCGAAAGGAGCAACCAGTGAACCGGCGTCTGGCGCGTTCCACGGCCAACGCCCGCCCCGGCGATGAGGGCGTGGCGCTGCTGCTCGCCTTGTTGTTCGTCGTGTTGCTTACGGTGCTGGTTGTCGAGCATGCCTACGAAACGACCGTGGAAGCGAGTTACGTCGAGAACAACCTGACGATGTTTCAAGCCGAGACCGCCGCGCGTTCGGCCGTTGCCTACGGCTATTCGCTGCTGGCAAGCGACCTGGAGTCGTCGACGCTTGCGGGCGTGGAAGGGACGGATTTTGACAGTCTGGTGGACGTGTGGGCCGAGGGGCTCCCCTACCAGCAGATCAACGAGGCGATCATGCAGTGCCGGGTCCAGGATGAATATGGCAAACTCAACCTGAATGCGCTGCTCAAGCCCAACAACAACGAAGAGAACGAATATGTGGTGGAGGCGTTGCGCATCCTGATCGAGCGGCGCGGGGGCGATCCCGAACTGGTGGACGCCATCCTGGACTGGGTGGATCTGGACGACAATGTGCGCAGCAGCGGCGCGGAGGCCGACTATTACACGACGCTGGAGCCCGCGTACGGGTGCAAGAACGGGCCGTTCAGCTCGCTGGAGGAATTGTTGCTGGTGGACGGCATGACCACGGAGCTGTATTTTGGCGATCCGGAAAACCCCGAGGAGTTTCCATCCTTGACGGAGCTGCTCACGGTGCACGGGGATCCGCTCGGGCGGATCAACGTGAACACGGCGCGGTATCCGGTGCTGGAGGCCATGTCCGAGGCGATTGGGGAGTCCGGATTGTGCGAGATGATTTTGACCTGGCAGGAAAACGGCGATCCGGTGACCAGCCGGAAGGATGCGGAGACGCGCGGACTGCTGGATGCGAAAGAGCAGACCAGCCGGCAGCAGCGCCGCGCCGAGGCGGAAGCCGGGGCGCGCAAGCCGGAAGTGTGGACCTGGTCGAGCGACGTGTTCCAGATCGAAGGGATGGGATTGTATGAGCGCGCGATGGTGCGGATCCAGGCCTTCGTCTGGCGGGATTCCGGCCGGGAGGCGGCCGAGTTGTTCCGAACGCTGGATTGGAGAGTGACTCAATGAAATTGCCGGCGAGAATTGGCGCAGTGGAATTTGACGAGGACGACATCCGCATCGCCGTGGTGAATACGGGCGGGCGGACGCCGTCGATCGTGGACGGGTGTGCGTGCCGTGCGGTCTATGAGAGCGCGAGCGAACGGTTCGAGGCGCTGGTGGCGGCGGTGGGGCATGCCCGGGCGCAGCTGAAGGTCAAGCCGTCGGCCTGGGTGCTGTGCGCGCGAAGCGACAATGCCATCGCGCGCAAACTGGTCCTGCCGTTCAAAGGGCGGGGCAAGGTGGCCGCGGCCGTGCCGTTTGAACTGGAGCCTTTTCTGGCCTTCCCGATCGATGAATTGGCGGTGGATTACAGCGTTATCCGGGAAGCCGACGGCAACACGGAGGTGCTCGCGGTCGGCGTGCGGCGGACGCTGCTGGAAGAACAGCTGGATGTCTTGAACGCGGGCGGGATCGCCATCGAGGGCATCGGTCTGGACGCCACGGGTCTGACCTCGCTGCTGCGGGCGGGGCAGGGGGGAAAGAACGGCCCGGTGGCGGCGTTGCATGTGCGCGAGCGCGGGGCTTCCCTGGTGGTTACGCGGGGCGCGGCGCTGGTGTTTTTGCGGCATCTGCCGCTGACCGCGGGCCAGTTTCGAAACGAGCCGGCAGACGCTGCGCGGGAAGTCCAGAATACCCTGCGGGCGTTTCAGGCGTCCTGGCCGGAAGACGAGGCCGGGGTGTCTGAACTGGTCGTGACGGGTTACGCCATGCCGGAAGCGCACCGGGCGGACTTTGAGCAGGAGCTCGAGGTAGCGGTTCGGCAGGTGGATCTGCTGGAAGGGATGAAGAGCGCGGCCCGGGCGCGTCTCGCGGTTCCCGCAACCCTGGTTTCGCCCGGCGGAGCGGCCGCGCCTGCGGCGGGCGAGACGGGCGAGGATGTCCCGCTTGAGGACGGCGCGAACACCTGGGCGGCGCTGGCCGGCGTCGCGCTGACGGCGGCGGGAGGCGCGTACGGGCTGGATTTCCGCACGGGTCCCCTGGCCGGCACGGCCGGCTGGGGCGGGCTGATGCGGCATGTGGTGTTTTCGGCGTCGCTGGCGGCGTTGCTTCTCGTGGGGTACAGCGTGTACATGTACGTCAGTTACCAGCGGAATCGCGCCGAGATCGAACGAATTGGCAATGCGATCTGGGAGTATTACGAGGAGGCGTTTCCGGCCTCTCCCAAGGTGCAGAGCGGCCGGCCGCCCGCCGACGTGGGCGGCGCCGTCGCCATGGACATGATGCGGGCGGACCATGCCGCCGCGGCGGAGTCGTCGGAGCTGTCGGACGCGGGCATCTACCAGCGGCCGCCCCTGCCGGACATCCTCAAGGAAATCAGTGTGCGGATGCCCGACAGCAAGGTTCGGGTGACGTCGGTCCGGATCATGTCAACGCAGCGGCGGGGCGACCTGCAGAGCATCACCATCGAGGGCGAAGTGGTGGACGCCGACGCGTTTGACGAAGTGATGGCCGGGCTGAAAGAGTCGGAGTTCTTCAAGCAGGTGGAAGGTCCACAGCGCCGGGACGATGGCGGGAAGGCCACGTTCAGCGTACGCGCGTATATCTAGATACAGGAGCAGCGGAAATGGCGAAGATCGCGATGCAGAAACGCGAAAAGATGGTGGTGCTGATTGGGGCGGTGGTTGTGGCCGTCATCGTATCGCAGTGGCTGTTCTCGAACCGCGGTCCGTTCCGGATGTATCACCAGTCTATCCGGGAGGTGGAGGCGGCGCGGCTGCGGCTGCAGGATGCCCAGGTGGTGCGCGACGAGGCGCTGGGCCGTCTCCAGAGCAACGTGGCGCTTGAGGCGAAGCTGCGCAGCCGGGGCGCCTTTGGCCTGTACTCCCATGTGGACCGCGCCCTGCAGGCCCAGAACCTCAAGGGCGGACAGGGCGCCCGGGCCACCCTGGAGACCCAGAACACCGCCGTGCGGTCGGGCGCGTTCGAAGCCGTCAAGCTCCACCTGGAGGGGGTCAGTATGGAGGAACTCCTCGACCTCCTGTTGCGTATTCACAGCGGCGAAAACCTCATCGTGCTGGACCGCCTGGATGAACTGCGCCCGGCGGATGACGGCCGTGGACTCGTGTGCGACATGGTCCTGGTCGCTCCGCGAGGCTGAATTCCGGGGAAATTACCGGATCACGCCGGCCCGCCCGGGCCGGAACCCGGCGGCGTGTCCGCCCTTCCGCGGCAACAGTTTCTTTGTTGACGGGGTTGATTTTTGACAATCCCTCAGTCAGAATGCTCTCGGGAGTCGGAGAAGGGCGTGTTGTGTCCGGCCGCGAAGCGGGCCCGGGGTGGCGGAATGAGGGAAGTTCCTTGACGGGCGGCGCGGGGGCGCGGCGGGTGAGCAGCCGGTTTGTGCCGGGCCGGCCGGGCGGTCTGCTCCAGTGGGCCTACTTATCGACTTCCGGGTTTTTCGCAGATTGGTGCGTGCGCACCGGAACCGCGGTTTCGCGCAACCGTAAGAGGGGCTTGACCATGGGACTCTGGCGTCGGGCGCGCGGCCCGGAACAGGGCGTCCAGAGGGGCGGTAAATTGTTGACAGCTCATGGTGTAAGTGTAATATTTGCAATACTATCTCGCACTATTTACATTGACAAGATCGGGGCATGTCTGGTACATTGAAGGTGCTGAGAAAGTGAGGTTTGGGCCGTGCAACAACAAGCGTATAGCCTCTTCGGGCAGACCCTTGTCGAAAAGGGCGTGATCACCCAAAAGCAGCTTGACGAAGCGATACACAAACAGCAGACGACGATGGGCCACCGGCGCCTGGGCGAGATCCTGGTTCGCCTGGGCTATCTGAGCAAAGGCCATATCACAGAAGGGCTTGCCGAGCAGTTGGGCATCCCGATTGTGCGCCTTTCCGACCGCGAAATCCCGGAGCGGATCCGCAACATGGTGGAACCGAGTATCGCCACCTTGTACCGCATCATTCCGCTGGGCGAATCGGGGGACCGCCTGATCATCGCGACGGCGGACCCGACGAATTTCACGGCCCTGGAGAACGTGGAGCGCCTGCTGGAACGCCCGGTGGAGCCGCAACTGGCGCCGGGGGAAGACATCGCCGAGGCGTTGAGCAAGTATTACGGCCTGAACGAGCACACGGTGGAATCGATGCTCTCGACGGTGAGCAGCGCGTCCACCATGAGCACGTTGAGCACCATGTCGAACGTGAGTTCGCTGGACTCGTCGATGAGCAGCGTGAGCAGCATGTCGGCGAGCGACATCAGCATGAGCAGCATCAGCGTCGATGCGGCGGACTTTGACGTGGGCAGCAATTCGGACGCGGAGGACGATGACGACCACCCGGTGGTCCGGTATGTCCACAATCTGATCCTCGAAGCGTTCCGGCTCCGGGCGAGTGATATTCACGTGGAGCCCGGGAAGTACGACGTGAAAATCCGGTACCGGATTGACGGCGTGCTGCACCTGATGCCGCCGCCGCCGAAACGCGCGCAGGCGTCGATCATTTCGCGCCTCAAGCTGTTGTCGAACATGGACCTGTCGGAACGGCGCATTCCGCAGGACGGCCGCATCAAGCTCAATATCGGCGGCAAGATGGTGGACTTGCGCGTCAGCGCGCTGCCGGCGCAGTACGGCGAGAGCATGGTGATGCGTATCCTGGACAAAAGCGGCCTGATGCTGGGCCTGGGCCAGCTGGGCTTCAGTCCGGAAGACCAGCGCCGCTGGGAGGAACTGCTGGGCCAGGGCACGGGCGTGATGCTGGTGACGGGGCCCACGGGTTCCGGCAAGACGACGACGCTGTACGCGTCGCTCCACAAGCTGAACAGTCCGGACCGGAAACTCGTGACGGTGGAAGATCCCGTGGAGTACCAGCTCTCGGGGATCAACCAGGTGCAGGTGAACCACGAGATCGGGTGGAAATTCGACAATGCGCTGCGCGCGATTTTCCGCCAGGACCCGGACATCGTGATGGTGGGTGAAATCCGCGACTATGAAACGGCGGCCATCGCCATCAAGGCGGCGCTGACGGGGCATATGGTGTTTTCGACGGTGCACACGAACGACGCGGCCAGTTCGTTTATCCGTCTGGTGGACATCGGGGTGAAGCCGTTCATGGTGGCGTCGGGCGTGCGGTGCGTGCTGGCGCAGCGGCTGGTGCGGACGCTCTGCACGACGTGCAAGGAACCGACGAAACCGACGGATCTCCAGAAGGAGCGGCTGGGCCTGAAGATCAATTACAACGATATTGAGCTGTTTGAAGGCAAGGGCTGCGAACACTGCAACCATACGGGCTACCAGGGCCGTATTGGCATCTATGAATTGCTGGTGACGACGGACAAACTGCGCGAATTGGTCATAAACGGCGCGTCCGCGGGCGCCCTGCGGGCGGAAGCCCGGGCGAGCGGCGGCATGAAGACGCTTCGCGAGGATGCCTGGCAGAAAGCGGTGGCGGGCATCACGTCGGTGCAGGAAGTGCTTCGTGTGACCCAGATGGACGAACCGGTGTAGATACGGCGTACGAGAGGAGACGACAGTGCCCCCCCAACAATATGACATGGTGAGTCTGCTGAAGATGTTGATCGACCGCGACGGGTCGGATCTTCACCTCGCGGTGGGCAGTCCCCCCGTGGGGCGGGTGCACGGCCACCTGACGTATTTTGGTGAGCGCAACCTGGCCCCCGAAGACACCGAGCGCCTCATGAAGAGCATCGCGTCGGTGGACAACCAGCAGGAGATTCAGGAGGTCGGCGGGTCGGACTTCGGGTTTGCGTTTGAAGATGTCGCCCGGTTCCGTGTGTCGATTTTCAAGCAGAAGGGCAACGTGGGCCTGGTGCTGCGTTTGATCCCCAACAAGATCCTGACCTTTGAACAGATTGGGCTGCCCCAGTCGTTGAAGCAGGTAATTTCCCAGCCGCGCGGCCTGATCCTGGTGACGGGGCCCACGGGTTCGGGTAAAAGCACGAGTCTGGCCACGATGATCGATTACCTCAACACGGAATTCGATTATCACATCATCACGATCGAGGACCCGATCGAGTATTACCACAACCACAAGAAGAGCCTGGTGAACCAGCGCGAGGTGGGGGTGGACGTGCCGTCGTTCTCCGAGGCGATTCGCCGCGCGCTGCGCATGGACCCCGACATCATCCTGGTGGGGGAAATGCGCGATCTGGCCACCATCGAGGCCGCGGTGACCGCCGCGGAAACCGGCCACCTGGTGTTTGGCACGTTGCACACGACGGGTGCGGTGCGCACGATTGACCGTCTGGTGGACGCGTTCCCCACGAATCAGCAGGAGCAGATCCGCACGCAGCTCGCGGGCAATCTGAAAGCGGTGATTTCGCAGGCGCTGCTCCCCCGCAAGGGCGGTTTCGGGCGCGTAGCGGCGTTCGAGGTCATGATCACTACGCCGGCCATTCAGAACCTGATTCGCGACAACAAGTCGTACCGCATCACCTCGTCGATTCAGACCGGCCACAAATACGGCATGAATCTTTTGGATGAACACCTGCTGGCGCTGTACAAGAAGGGCATCATTTCGTATGAAGTGGCCGCCGGCCGGGCGCAGCAACTCGATGAATTCCGTGTCGCGGCGAGGCAACTGGGTCTGGAAGACGCGCCGAAGGAAGAACCGGAAGAGGAAGTGAAACCGCGGTAACCGCACGAGCTGAGAGGACGCGTGACTGATGGCCGTCACCCACGAAAGACTGATCGGCGACATCTTGATCGACCATGGCGTGATCACGCCGCTGGAACTCGATGAAGCGCTGCAGCGTCAACGCCTGACCGGCGAGATGCTGGGACGCGTTCTGCTCCAGATGGGCCTGTGCGACGAGCAGGCGGTGGTGGAAGCGCTCGGCGTGCAGGCGGGGATGGAGCGCGTCGACGTCAACCGGATGCAGGTGTCGCACGAGGTGCTGGGCCGGGTGTCGTCGGACATCGCCCGGTTCTACAACATCGTGCCGATCCGTTTTGACGACGGGGTGCTGACGGTGGCGATGGCGGACCCGCTGAACCTGGGGATCATCGACGACCTGACGCAGATCCTGGGGTGCAAGGTGCGGGGCGCGGTCAGCAATGAGGGGGCGATCGCGGCGTTCATCAAGAACAATTATTCGTACGAGAGCGAATCGGTGCACGAGACGCTGCAGAACCTCGTTGAGCGGGTGGGCGACGCCGAGCTGACGGCGGAGGAACTGGGCCAGCAACAGATCGTGGGCGACGTGGACAACCTGGTGCAGCTGGCGCAGGAACCCGAGATCATCAAGATCGTGAACCTGGTGCTGCTCGAAGCCGTGCAGAAACGGGCGTCGGATATTCATTTCGAGACGTATGAAGACGATTTTCGCATCCGCATCCGCATCGACGGCGTGTTGCACGAGATCGTGAGCCCGCCCAAGGCGATGTCGCTGGCGCTGATTTCGCGCGTGAAGATCATGAGTGAAATGGACATCGGCGAGCGGCGTCTTCCGCAGGACGCGCGCATCGACTTGAAGGTGGGCGATGCCGAGGTGGATATCCGCGTGGGCACGCTGCCGACCCTGTACGGCGAGAACGTGACCATGCGTATTCTCGACCGGACGGCGGTGAAGATCGACCTGGACACGCTGGGATTTTCGCCGGATGTTCTGAAGAAGATCCGCAACGTTATCGCGAAGCCGAACGGCATTTTTCTGGTGACGGGGCCCACGGGCTCGGGCAAGTCGACCACGCTGTACGGCTGCCTGAAGGAATTGAACCAGGTCGGGGTCAAAATCATCACCACGGAAGACCCGGTCGAGTTGCACATCGACCAGCTGGTGCAGGTGCAGGTGCGCGAACAGGTGGGTCTTACGTTTGCGGCGTGCCTCCGATCGATTCTGCGTCAGGACCCGGACATCGTGATGGTGGGTGAAATCCGCGACCTGGAGACGGCGCAGATCGCCGTTGAGGCATCGCTGACCGGCCACCTGGTGCTGAGCACGCTTCACACGAACAGCGCGCCGGAGACCATCACCCGTCTGCTGGACATGGACCTCGAGCCCTTCCTGATCACGTCTTCGCTGGAGGGCATCCTGGCGCAGCGGCTGGTGCGCGTGCTGTGCCGCCATTGCAAGGAAGTGTATAAGCCCGACGAGGACGAGCTGAATCTGCTGGGCATTCCTCAGTCGTGGCGGCGGGACCCGAAGTTCAAGCTGTACCGGCCCAACGGCTGTCCGGCCTGCGATTACACGGGGTATTCGGGCCGTGTGGGTCTGTTCGAGATGATGGAGGTGGATGAGCCGGTGCGCGATATGATCCTGGGCCGCGCGATGTCGCATGAACTGCGAAAATACGCGCGATCCAAAGGCATGCGCACTCTGCGGGAAGAGGGGCTTATCAAGTGCGTGCAGGGCATCACCAGCGCCGAAGAAGTGCTGCTGCACACAGACCGTTACGACGACTAAAGGGAGGAGCGCTGTCGTGCCGAAATACGCGTACAAGGCGATGAACAAAGAGGGCAAGGAGGCCTTCGGCATTGTCGAGTCGGAGAACCAGGCCCTCGCGATCAACGACATCCGCCAGATGGGCCTCTACCCCACCAAGGTCTATGAGGCCCGCAAGAGCGACGAGCGGCGTGCGCGCAAAGAAAAGGGCGGACTGAACGAACTGTATTTCGGCGGGGTCAAGACCAAGGAACTGGTGATCATGACCCGGCAGCTTTCGACGCTGATCGATGCCGGCCTGCCGCTGTTGCGCAGCATCAACGTGCTGATTGCCCAGCTCAAACCGAGCAAGCTGCGCGACATCCTGCGGGAAATCCGCGACGAGATCCAGTCGGGTTCGACGTTTTCGGAAGGGCTCGCGAAACATCCGAAGGAGTTCGACCGGCTGTACGTGAACATGGTGCGCGCGGGCGAGGTCGGCGGTATGCTCGAGGTCGTGC
>JAAYAQ010000312.1 GCA_012719295.1 Candidatus Hydrogenedentota bacterium
GAAAACCGAAGAATCGCCGTGTATACTCAGGGCGCTATGGATAAGCATGACGCAAGCACCGGGATTCGATCAATGCGCGGCTCCGTTGCCGTCGTAGCCATAGGGGGCCCCTCCTGCTCGGGAAAGTCCACCCTGGTGGAGGCCCTGCGGGCCTGCTGGGGGCCGGAGTATACGGCGGTGCTCCCCATCGACGCGTATTACCGCGATCACGCGCACCTGCCCATGGAAGAACGGATGAAGTGCAATTTCGATGCGCCGGAAACCATCGATTGGGCGTTGCTGACGGACCAGCTCGCGGAGATCATCGCGGGGAACGCCATTGAGCGGCCCGTCTACGATTACACCACCCATACCCGTGCCAAAGAACGTATTCGGCTCGAACCGAGGCCCATACTGATTCTGGAAGGGCTCTTCGCCCTGTGGCCGGATGCGCTGCGCCGCCTGGCCGCGGCCCGGGTGTACGTCGATCTGCCGGCCGAGCGCTGTCTGGCGCGGCGGATCGTCCGGGACAGGGCGGAACGGGGCCGGAGCGAGGCGCAGGTTCGCGAGCAGTTCGAGCGATTCGTCCGGCCGATGGCCAAGCAGTATGTGTTGCCCACGCGGGCCTGCGCCGATCTGGTGGTGCCGGGCGACGGCCCTGTGGAACGCTCGGTAAAACGTGTCGCAATGCTGCTGGACACCTCCCTGGCGGCCTCCTGGTCTGGTCCACGGCCATGGCGGCGCGTTCCGGACGGGCAGCGCCGCGCTTTGCGCTGACCCTACTTCCGGGTAACGGCCACCCTGCACACGGCCAGTTCCTTGGCGCCTCCCCGGACGGCCAGCCGGAAATCGGCGCCGTTGGCGCGGTTGTCGAAGCGGCATTCCTCGAGGTCGAAGGTCGCAGTTTTCCATGCGCCTGTCTGCGCGAGCGCCACGTCGCCGCCGTGACGGAACGAGCCACTGACGGGCCCGCTCTCCAGATCGGTGCTGTCGTATTCGATGGCGAAGGCCTCACAGCCGGAATCCCGGTAGGTGATTTCCACCGAGACCGCGCCGCCGTTGAGAATCAGGGCAAACCCGTCATCGACATCGAAATAAAGGTAGCGGTTATCCGGTATTTCCGCATTCTGCTGCGAAACCACCCCGTTTCGTCGGTCGGCCTCGATCGTGCGCCAGACGCCGTCGCCGTTGCTCTGCCGGACGGCGATGCCGTTGTCGGCCCCCCCTTCCCACGTCACGGACCGGGCGTCGACGAACGGGCCCACGGGGTTCAGGAGCTGTTTGGCGTGCCACATGTCCGAGAAGACCCGGGTGAGCACAATGAAGAGCCGGCCGTACTCGCGCGATTCCGCGATATCGGTGCCTTCGTGCCATTCATTCCAGGTTTCGACGTGAACCATCCAGGGCCGCAGGTCGACGGGCATACGCAGGATGCGCAGCCAGTTGTTGGCATAGTGTCTGCCATACTCGCGGTCGACGACCAGGGGCTCCCGTCCGGGCACCGCGCTATGATCGTAGCCGGGGCCGAGGGCCGCCACCTGCTTGTCGAGCATGAGCTCGATGGCGCCGCCCCACTGGTACTGTGCGTCGGCCTCGCCCTGCCAGTCGCGCATTTTTACGATAAACGGCTGGCAGCCGAAATCCCGCTGGAACCAGGCGCGCACGTCCTGAAACTGCTCGGGCGTCTGCGCCCTGGCAAACGAGCCGGCATACAGAAAGATGATGGGTTTCCCATCGACCCGCGCCCACTTCTCCGGAGGAATCAGGCTGAAGAAATCGCGGATGCAGGTGTACAGCCATTGCCGGCCGAACACGGTCGTGAGATCGACGTGGCAGGGTTCGCCCGCGGTCCCGTACGCGTTGAAACGCAGGATGCTGGTGTCGAAGAACAGGCCAATGCGGGGCGGCTGCCTGCCTTCGGCAAGCAGGGCGTCGTGGGCCTCGACCAGGGGCGGCAATCCCGCAAAACTCCATCCGTCATACTGGCCCGGCACGCCCCAGAACACCGGCATCAGGAAATCGATACCCGCATCGAGCATGTCTTCCATCTGCGTCCGGTGCCACGACGCGCTCCGGTAGCTGAGCTCGGACATGTCCGCGGGGTGGGTGGTTAACGCGTCGGAACCATCCCCATCCGTGATGTGCGCGCCCGATTCCATATCATACCAGTAGAAGTATGAGCAGCCCACCACGGGTTCCCCGAACGCGAACGAGTGCGCGCCCGCGTGCGCGGCGGCGTCCAGGCCGATGTACGCGCCCGGGGCCTTCTCCGGCAGGGGAGGAAAAGCGGTCTGGGCGGGCACAGCCGCGCCTGCTGCACACACACACAGGGCTGCGAAAACCGGACGCATCAACTTCATGGTAGTGGTGACTCCCTGGATTACCGGTTGTGGGCAGGCGAATGAGGGCTGTGTGGCGGACCCCTGCGCCTGCCGTCTCATTGTAGCGAATCCCGCACGCGGTCACACGCTTTTCGCGCCCGAACATACGGCAGGCCCCGCTGCGCGAAGCAGCGGGGCCTGGTCCTCCCCATCCCATCGTCCCGGGGCCTGATCACCCTCCCCCGAACACAAGAGCATCGCTGGGCGCGGACGACACGTGGCCCGCGTTGTCTTCGGCCTGAAGGAAGAAGAAATAGGCATCATCGCCGGTCATCTGGTTGAACGTGAACGAACCGTCCGGCTCGGCGCTGCGCAGTCCGCTATCCTGCCACGCGCCGCCATAGCCCTTCTTGAACCAGAGGCGGACCTGTTTGAGGCCGCTTCCGGCATCGCTGGCGCCGGTATACGTGACCGTGATGGGCGCCTGGCGGGAATACTGCGGCGACGCCATGTTGCCCGGATTGGGCGGGGTGGTGTCGTAGACCGTCCGCGTGTCCCCGTCGCCCGATTGCGGCGCGGGGGTCAGGTCGCCCTGGGTGTTCTCGGCCTGTGTCGCGAAGCAGTAGGTATCGTCGCCGGAAAGCCCGGTGAAAGCGAACTGGCCGGATTCGCCGGAAGACGTCAGGCCGCTATTGGTCCACGTCCCGGACAGTCCCTTCTTGTACCACAGCCGGACGGACGTGATGGCGCTGCCGTCAGCCCGTGCGCCGGCATAGGCGACCGTGATGGGCGCCGCCGTGGCGTATTGCGGCGAGGACGCGGTTCCGGGGCTGAATCGCGTGCCGTAGACGGTGCTGGCGGCGCCTTCACCCGACGGGACCGCCGTGATGTTGCCGGCGTTGTCTTCCACGCGCAGGGCGAAGTAATAGGTGTCATCGCCGGTCATGCCGTTGAAGGCAAACGAACCCGCCGCGGCGGCCGACGCGAGCCCGGAATCCTTCCATTTGTCCTTGCCCTTCTTGAACCACAGATACACGGTTTTGACACCGCTCCGGTCATCCTGGACGCCGCTGTACACGACGGAGATCGGCGGCGCGTTTTCCTGGGGCGGCGCAGCCAGGGAACCGAGCCCGGGAAGCACGGTGTCATAGACCGTGACGGCCTGCCCCGCGCCGGTTGGGAGCGGCGACAGGTTGCCCGCGTTGTCTTCCACGCGCAGGGCGTATTCGTAGGTACCGTTCTGGCCCGGGCTGCTGTTGAATGAGCCGGAGGCGGACGTCTGCGTCATGTTCGTGTTCTGCCAGGCGCCGCCGTCTTTGCGGAACCAGAAATAGACTTTCTTGAGCCCGCTGCCATCCCCGTCGGACACGCCGCTGTAGGAGACCTTGATGGGCGTGGCTTTCGTGTATTGCGGGGCGGTCAACGCGCCGGCGGCAGGCGGCGTCGTATCGAACAGGCACGGCGCGCCGGCGCCGGAGGGCACGGGCGACAGATTGCCGGCGTTGTCCTCCGCGCGCAGGGCAAACTCGTAATGTCCGTCGC
>JAAYAQ010000313.1 GCA_012719295.1 Candidatus Hydrogenedentota bacterium
GCAGCGCGGCGTTTGCCGGGAAGTGCGTCGAACAGGGCTTCCATATCTCGTTTGCCGGCAACGTCACGTTTCCAAAAGCGGAACCCCTCCGCGAGGCCGCCGCCGTCGTGCCCTTCGACCGCCTCCTCGTCGAGACCGACTGTCCTTACCTCGCCCCCCAGCCTGTCCGGGGAAAACGCTGCGAACCCCGCTACGTCCACCACACCGCAAGGTGTGTGGCGGACCTGAAAGGCGTTACACTGGCGGAGTTCGCGGCGCGGACAACCTCGAACGCCGCGCGGCTGTTCCGGGTGGCCGCCGGGCCGCAACAGGTCTAACGCCATGTGGTTTGATTTCCGAAACTGGACGCCGGACCGCCTGGCCGGGCAGCTCCGCGACATCGGAGTCGTTCCCGGCGACCGCCTCTTCGTGCATACCGGACTGCGGAAGACCCGCATCCCGCGCAGCGATGTCCCCAACCTGTTCGCCGCGTACCTTCACGTGCTTGGCCCGCACGGCGCGCTGTTCTTCCCCACACACACCTACTCGTGCCGCGGCGCCGCGGAGTGTCCTCCGTTTCACGCCGATCTGCGGTGCGACCCGTCGATCGGCATCTGGCCCGAGCTCGCGCGCAAGCAGCCCGGCGTCATCCGCAGCGCAAGCCCCACCCATTCCGCCGCGGGCATCGGCGAAGGCGCCGCCGCGATCCTGGCCGGGCACGACGCCGCCCTGCCCGTGGGCCGGAATTCGCCGCTGGATCGCCTCCAGGAAGTGGGCGCAAAGGTGCTGCTGATCGGGTGCGGCTTCGAATCGTGCACCCTCCTGCACCTTGCCGAGTATTACGCCCGCGTGCCCTACCTCCACCTGCCCTGCGCCGGTTTCGACCCCGTGGCCGTCCGCGCGCTGCCCGGCGGCGCCGTCGAGGAAGTGCCCGTCGAAATCATCCCCGGCTGCAGCCGGGGGTTCCCCAAATTCGAAGCGCCTCTCCGCCAGGACGGGCTGATCCGCGATGGGCGCATCGGAAAAGCCCGCGCCATGTTGTGCGACATGAAACCCCTCCTGAACGCCGCCATCGCTCTCCTCCAGACCCAGCCCACCGGCTACCTCTGCGACACGTCCTGCGCCACCTGCTGGCTGCGCCGCGAACAGCTTCAGCATCCGCCCCGGTGACCATCCGCCCGGGCGTTCATCCCCGCCTCCGTTGCTTCGAGCAGCGGGAACCCCGGCCCCTCCATTTGACAATCCTCCCTGTCCGCTTCTAAGCTGTGCGCTTTCTACCCATTCGTTCGTGCAGGAGTCCCGCATGTATTCGAAAAACGTCCTCGACCAGATTGGCAACACCCCCATCGTATGCCTCAAAGAAATGACCGGGGCCTCCATCTTCGCCAAGGCGGAGTACCTCAACCCCGGCGGCAGCATTAAAGACCGCGTCGCGCGGTTCATGCTCGAAGAGGCGGTCCGCCGCGGCGAACTCCGGCCCGGCATGTCCATCATGGAGCCCACTTCCGGCAACACCGGCATCGGCATCACCCTCATCGGACGCCGCATGGGCTTTCCCGTCACCATCGCCATGCCGGAAAACATGAGCGAGGAGCGCAAGAAGATCATCAGCGCCCTCGGCGGCGCGCTCATCCTGACCCCGGCCGACGAGAGCATCGAAGGGGCCGTCCGCGAAGTCGCCCGGCGCCGCGCCGCCGACCCCACCATTTACGTGCCGCAACAGTTCGAAAACCCCGACAACGCCAAGATCCACTTCATCACCACCGGCCCCGAAACCTGGAACCAGCTCGACCATCACGTCGACGCCTTCGTCTCGGGTCTCGGGTCCGGCGGCACGCTCCAGGGCGTCGGGGCCTTCCTCAAAGAACGCGACCCCAAAACCGAGATCGTCGCCGTCGAGCCCAAAAACGTCTCCGCTCTCCTCGGTCACGAACCGGGACTGCACAAAATCCAGGGGATCGGAGACGGATTCGTCCCCAAAATCCTCGACGTCGCCCTCGTGAATACCGTGGTCGAGGTCAGCGACGACGATGCGATTGCGACGGCACGCGCGCTCGCACGCGAGGCCGGCCTCCTGGTCGGCGTGTCCGCGGGCGCGAACGTCTGGGCCGCCATCCAGGTTGCCGAACGCCTCGGCCCCGACGCCGTCATCGCCACGGTGCTCCCGGATCGCGCCGAACGGTACTTCTCGACCAGCCTGATCTGAGACCGGGGAAACTCGACCCCGCCCGGCGCGTATAGTATTCGCGTGCGAGCCCGGAGAAACGCAGGTACGCGGGTGGCCCGGCACTCCGCACAGAAAAAAAGGTGAATCATGGGCAGGATGAAAGTCGCCGTCCTGATGGGCGGCCTGAGTTCCGAACACGACGTCTCGCTCCGCTCTGGCGCGATGGTCGCGGGCAACCTCGACCGCGAAACCTACGACCCCGTCCCCGTGGTCATTGCCCGGAACGGCGCCTGGAAGATCCTCGACGACCGCCCCTGCGGCATCGTCGAGGCCCTCGCCCGCCTGCAGGAGCTCGGCATCGACTGCGTGTTCATCGCCCTGCACGGCCCCCACGGCGAAGACGGCCGCATCCAGGGCCTCTTCGACATCATCGGCATGCCGTACACCGGCTCCGGATGCGCCGCCAGCGCGCTCGCCATCGACAAGGTCCGCTCCAAAGCCGTCGTCCGAAGCGCCGGCATCCC
>JAAYAQ010000314.1 GCA_012719295.1 Candidatus Hydrogenedentota bacterium
GGCGCTGAACACCGCCCGATCCGGGGATAATGCCGCCGTGGCTCAGGAAATTACGCGGAGGCTTGAAGCCTACAAACAGGGCAAACCGGGCCAGTTTGTGCCGGGCCGCTAGGTGGCCGCGGCCAATGGAATTGTGCGGGTGGCGAGGATGCGGTTGGCGCCGTCCAGCAGCCGTTGGACGGGCGTGGGGGAGAAATAAGTTGAAAACACACGGCGTTCCGCGTTTAAACGGAGACGCGGCACAACTGTTTCGGCATCGCACAGCGGAGGTGCGAACTCCCTGCATAACAACGCTGAACCCGCACGCATAAAAGGAACTCAAGCAGCATGGAACGGGACGGAACCTGCGAGGAGGAAAATTCATGGAATACCTTATGCTCCTGTGTTCTTGCGGCAACAAGACACGCATTCCAGCCTCGGCAATGGGGAAATCGGTGGTGTGTGCCTCCTGTGCCCAGGGCGTTACGGCCACGCCGTTGAATACGGTGCCGATTCCTGCCGCACCGCCCCAGGCGCCTCCAGCGCCGTCTTCCGCGCGGCCGCCTGCCACGCGCCTCCCCATGCTCGACCAGCTCCGCGGTTATGCCATATTCGGCATGATCCTCGTGAACTACCTCGGGCATTTTGACGTCATGCCCTGGGCGTTCCGGCATCACAAAACCGGGTTCAGCTATGCCGACACCATCGCGCCCCTGTTCGTCTTCGTTGTCGGCATGGGATTCCGCCTGTCGCTCCTGCGCCGGATACAGAAAACCGGTCTCTGGGCCGCCCGTTGGCAAACCGCCCGGCGCTACCTCGTCCTGTTTGTGGTGGCGCTCGCCTTCTACGGGCCGGATGCCCGCATCGACTGGTGGGACGCGCTGACCCATATCGCTCTGGCGGGGCTCATCTCCCTGCCGTTCATCGACAAGAACGCAGGGGTCCGGATAGGCGTGGCCGTCGGGTACCTCGCCCTGTTCATGCTCCTCTACATGGGTACCAGTTACGGCTCTTCGTTCATGATGCGCAGCATGAACGGCGGACCGCTCGGGCCGCTGAGCTGGGCCTTTGTGCTCCTCTTCGGCACCATCGCGTATGACCTCCTCGCAGCGGGCGACGCAAAAAAGGCGCTGTCCTGGTCATTTCTGGCGGGCATCGGGCTCGTTCTGGCCGGGTGGGTCGCCTGGTACCTGATCCCGAAGGACTGGGCAGGTTACGGCGAGCAGTACGGCGCGTTCTGGCCACTCTCCAAACGCTGGTGCATCGCTCCCGCCATGCTCTTGTCCACGGGACTGAGCTTCCTGACCTTCGCCTTATTCTATTACATCTGCCAGGTCCGCGAGTTCCAGTTTCCCACCCTGACCGTGCTGGGTCAGAACGCACTGTTCATCTACCTGCTCCAGTACGCGCTGATGGAAATTCACGGGGCCTACATTCCCGACAGCAGCGGCGTGTTGCCCGCCCTCCTCGGGTTCGCGGGCATGTATGGTTTCTGTTATCTGGCTGCCCGTAAGCTCTACAATGAGGGCATCATTATCAAGTTGTGAAGCGCCCCGGGCCTCGGTGGGCCTGCAGAATACCGTTCGGCACGGAGCCCCGCCGCCGGGCAGGCGCGCACCGGAGCGGGAGCCGCTGGCAATCCGTTCGGGAAGGAGAAACAGTTGTGAGTCTGGATCTTCCGCGTATGAATCGGCGAAGCTCGCTCAAGGGACTGGCGATGGGCGCTGCCGCGGCCTTCGCCGGGTGGCCCTGCGCCGAGGCCGCCAGCAACGGCCTTCCCGATAAACGCGGCCAGGACTCCATGGCGGTAGATGTCCTTGTCTGTGGCGGCGGTCCGGCGGGTATCGCGGCCGCGATGATGGCTGCCCGGCAGGGCTGCACGACTCTCCTCGTGGAACGCTACGGCCGTCTGGGGGGGATGGCCGTCCAGGCACTGGTGGGGCCGCTGATGGGCCGGGTTCAGAGCGCCTGGGTCGACCGCATCGTCGACCGTATCGGCGGGCGCAACGTGGACTACGAATTCATCGACCTCGCATATGCCGAACTCCTCGCCGAGGCCGGGGCGGAATACCTCCTGCATGCGCCGGTGCTTGCCCCCGTCTGTAACGGCAACCGCGTGACCGGAGTGTCGCTCCTCACCAAGCAGGGTGCGATCGATGTCGCGGCGAAGATCACCGTGGATGCCACCGGCGACGGCGATATCGCTTTCGCCGCCGGCGCCGCATACGACCAGGGGCGCGCCGCCGGCCCTTCGTGGGACGCGGACGGCCTGTGCCAGCCCATGTCGATCATGTTCCGCGTGTCCGGTGTCGTTCATGAGGAGACCATGGAGGCGCACGGCGGGCGGCGCGACTACCGGTTCCCCGACGGGCGTTCCTGGAATGAGATCACCCGAGACGCCCACGCCAACGGCGAACTCCCGCCGACCGTGGGTTTCATCCGGACCTACCTGTCCCGGCGCGAGGACCAGCGGGTGATTAACGCCACCCAGGTCAACGGTCTGGACGGCACAAACGCCCGCGACCTCACGAAGGCCGAAATCGACGCTCGACGCCAGGTCCACGCGGTCGTCGAGTTTCTCCGGAAACGCGCTCCGGGGTTTCAATCCGCCTATGTATCCGCCATGCCGGCTGTCATCGGCGTTCGTGAAACGCGCCGGATTCGTGGGTTGGCGTGCCTTACCCTTCAGGATCTTGTCGAAGGGAGAGGGTCTGAGGCGGCCGTGGTGCGAGGCGCCTCCTACCCGGTCGACATCCATAACCCCGCGGGGATCGGCCAGGCGATCGGGTTCCTGCCCGGGAACGACCCGCAAGTGCAGCCCTACGACATCCCGTACGGCTGCCTTGTGCCCGAATCCGTCGACGGTTTGCTGGTCGCGGGCCGGTGCATCAGCGGCAGCCACGAGGCGATGGCCTCGTACCGCGTGCAGGTGATCGCCATGGCGACCGGCATCGCCGCCGGCACGGCCGCGGCCCTGGCCGCCCGGGCCGGCATGCAGCCGCGCGCGGTTGATGTAAACCGGGTACAGGACGTCGTCTTTGACGGCAAACCGGCTTGAGGACGGGGGGAAAGGGCGCAGCGCATCGCGCCGGCGGCGCGGCCTCCCCATAACCCATTGGAAACGAGGTATACGGAGAAGGCTATGCGTACACAGACTTTTTTTTCGCGCTCGTTCGGGGTGGTTCTGTCTTTCGTGCTCCTGGCGCAGGCCGCCGGGGCCCAGGCCGCGTTCTCTCCGCTCAAAGTGAGCGACAACGAACGCTTCCTCGTGCACGAAGACGGTTCGCCGTTCTTCTACCTCGGCGATACCGCATGGGAACTCTTCCACCGGCTCAACCGGGAGGAAGCCGACCGCTACCTGCGCAATCGAAGCGAGAAAGGATTCACCGTCATTCAATGCGTGGTTATTGCCGAACTCGACGGGCTCGGCACACCGAACGCATACGGCGAGGTCCCGTTTATCGACATGGATCCGTCGCGTCCCAACGAGGCGTATTTCGCCCATGTGGACTGGATTGTCAACCGGGCGGAATCCTACGGGTTGTTTGTCGGCATGCTCCCAACCTGGGGCAGCTGGCTCGGCGGGGTCGACAAGGATCGTCCGAACAGCAATTTCTTCAACGCAACCAATGTTCGTGACTACGGCCGTTTCCTCGGCGAGCGTTACGCGAACAAACCCGTTATCTGGGTGCTGGGCGGCGACCGTGTGGCGGACACCACGGTCGCCGTGTGGGAGCTGCTCGCCCTGGGAATCCGGGACCGCGTTGGCGCCACACAGTTGATGACCTTCCACCCCCGCGGCGGCCACAGCTCCTCCGAGTGGTTTCACGGCGCGCCCTGGCTCGATTTTCACATGGCGCAGAGCAGTCAGTTCCCGAAAAGCACGAACTACACGTTCATAGAGCGAGATTATGCCCTGCCGAATCCGATACCCTGCATGGACGGCGAACCCGCCTACGAATACCCTCCGGACCCGGCGAACCAGAAGCGCCCCGTGGGCCCTGTGCAGATCCGGCGCAACGCCTACTGGGCGGTCTTCGCCGGCGCGCATGGCCACGCCTACGGCACGCATCCCGTCTGGCAGATGTACGACGAGGGCCGGGAATCCCGCTGGCACGCCGCGACCCCGTGGCATGAATCGCTCGACCTGCCCGGCGCGGTTCAAGTGACCTATCTCAAGCGCCTCATGCTGAGCCGTCCATTTGTTACCCGCATACCCGACCAATCCCTGCTGGTATCGGAATCCCCCGGCGGCCTCGATCGAATTCAGGTAACGCGCGACGGCATGCCCGGCCACTCGGATGCCACCTATATCTTCGCCTATTTTCCCCGGCGCCTGCGGGCCGAATTCAACACCTCGCGCATCCCCGGCGATACGCTCCGGATCTGGTGGATGAATCCGCGGACGGGCGAATGCTCCGCCCCGTCCGAATGCGCCAACGCCGCCCGCATGGCGTTTGAACCGCCCTCGGAGGCGCAGGATGAGGACTGGGTGCTGATCGTCGACGATGCCTCAAAACAGTATCCCTCCCCAATGGCAGGTCCTTGAGCCGCCCGCTCATGTGCCGGCGCACGGCCCGGGCGGCCCGGGTGACGCAGCCTGGTCACCCCGGCCCGATTCCGCGGGGGGGCGGCTTCGTTGGAGTACTTCCATCCAACAGTTGTTCAACTGTGGAACATCTTTAACGTCGCCAACGAAAGTTCCCGCATCTTCTGGCCAGATGAGGGCGGGTCCCGACGAATTTAAGTCTTTTTAAATAAACATCTTAAGTTTGTTTTTTCTCGCCGCTTGTAGATTGGCATGACTTGTGCTCCACCCAACGCGGGGTTGCACAGGGCAGGGTGCTGTGTGCCAGTTTGGGGGAGAACGAGTCCCTCGTTCTCGGGCGAGTTGGCGCGGTTCCAATGGGGTAGCCGTGGACTGACTCCATAAACGCGTATTGGAGGTAGAGACGATGATGGTCAAGTACAGGTGGGAATGGTGTGCTGCCGCTCTGTTGACCATGGCGGCGATGTCGGCTCAGGCGGGACTCATTTCGCCGCCCGGCGAGATCGTCTGGGATCACAGTGACTCGTTTTCGGCGGTCCTTGGCGAGGCCAATTATCTTGAATTCGGAGATGGCACAGGCTGGACCGACCCCGACGGACGCATGTGGACGGGGTACTGGGACTCAAATTATTGGACCCAGTGGTTCTATGATGGGGTGTACGATGCGGACCGGTACAAGATCGTTCACCTGCAATTCACGGTCGAACCATTTGATCGTTATACCATGGGGCCGGTAGAGGTGGTGCTGGGCTGGACCACCCCGGAATGGTCCGCCCTCGGGATGGACCGGCCGCCCCAGCTTTACGATTTTTATGACGAGCCGGCCGGTGAGTTCAACATTCCGGAGGGCCTGTATATCGAACGATCGGAACTCCTGGCCGACCTGCCCTACGGCACCATTCAGAGCATTTACCCCAACGGCATTCCGACCTTCACCTACGACTTCTACTACCTGATCCCGGATTACAATCCCGAATGGGTATCGATAGGCGTGTCCGGTCAGATCTTCCGGGTGTCGGGCACGATCGAGCATGCCTGCCTGCCCAGCGAGGTCGTAGACGACAATGTCGTCCCCGAGCCGGCGTCCATCGTCGTGCTGGGGCTGGGCCTCGCGGGTCTGGCCGTGCGCCGGTTCCGTCACTGTTAGCGCCCCGGATTTGGCGTTGTACCGTTTGGACTGCAATATCGTTGCGCACATAGTCCATTGA
>JAAYAQ010000315.1 GCA_012719295.1 Candidatus Hydrogenedentota bacterium
GACGCCGTGTGTTGCGCCGCGCGGAGTGCCGCCGGCCCGGCGCGGGTACCCGCGATTGATCCGTCCTCCCCGCGTCCCCATAATGGCGCTTTGACCGCGGGCGGTCCCCGCCACAGAAGGAGTCCGATACCATGCCCTGTTTCCTGGCCCTGGTTGCCGCGGTGCTGGCTGCGGCGTCCGAGACCGCCGAACCACTCCTGGCCGTCGCCAACAAACACGACAATACGCTGAGCTTCATTCACCTGACCACGTTGGAGGTGGTGGAGACCATCCCGACGGGGCCCAACCCGCACGAGATGGTCATCACGCCCGACCAGCGCATCATGTACCTCTCGAACTACGCGCCGCCGGGGAACACCATTTCGGTGATCGACCTGGTGCAGCGCAAACACGTCAAACAGATCCCGACGGGCGACTACACGCGCATCCATGGCGCGGCCATGGCCCCCGACGGCAAACACGCGTATTTCACGGCGGGCCAGACCGGCTTCGTGGTGGAGGTCGATACCGCCACGCACGAGGTCACCCGCGGCATACCCACCCACGGCGCGATCTCGCACATGGTGCTCGTTTCGCCCGACGGCAAACGGCTCTACACCGCGAACATCACGTCCGAGAACGTGTCGGTCATCGAGCGCGCGTCGGGCGAACTGCTCACGCAGATCCCGTGCGGCCCGGGGGTCGAAGGCCTGGCCTTCACGCCCGACGCCCGGCATCTCTGGGCATTGAACCAGACTGGAGGCTCCATCACCATCATCGATGCCGCCACGCACACGCCGCTCGAAACCTTCGCCTGCCCCGGCATGCCCGTGCGGATCCATTTCAGCGCGGACGGAACCCGCGCCTACATCCCGGGCTGGGTCGAAGCGGGCGTGCTGATCGTCCTCGACGTCGCGACGCGCAAGGAGATCGCGCGTGTGCCCGTGGGCCGGTTCGCCATCGGCATCGAGCTGTCGCCCGACGGCACGCGCGCGTTTGTCGGTTGCGAACACAACGATGGCGTCCATGTGGTCAACACCGGCACGCTGACGGTCGAAAAGGTGATTGCCACCGGAAACGGCCCCGATCCCATGATGCTGTGGTATCCCCCGGCGCCCCGGCGCGGGTAGCTTTCCGACTCATGCGCAGCGTGGCCCGGGCGGTTCCAGGGCGCCCCGTGCGGCGCGGTGGATTCGGGTTTCGCGATTTGGCGTATACTTGCGCCGGGAAGAGGGCGCACCCCATGCGGACAGCGCCCGGGTTTGTGCGTCCAACCGGCGCCGCAGGGCGCCATGGGGGATTCCGGAATGATCGTTGCCCTGATTTCGATTTGTTGCGCCGCGAATGAATCCGCGGCCCTGCCCGTGCAGTGGGATCTGGCCCGTCTGGCGCAGGTTCCCGCTGTCTATCCCGCCGACGGGTTTACCGCGGAGGGCGTGCAGGCGCTGTTTTACGAAGCGTTGCCTTTCGAAGGCCGGCCCACGCGCGTGTTTGCGTGGATGGGCATGCCGGATCGGCCCGAAGGCGAGCGCGTGCCCGGTATGGTGCTGGTGCACGGGGGCGGCGGCACGGCATTCGACGAATGGGTGCGCCTCTGGAACGCGCGCGGCTATGCCGCGATCGCCATGGATATGGACGGCACGGTGCCCCGGGGCGACCACGGCAGCCGGCCCACGCACGAATACGGCGGGCCCACGGCCTTCGGCAGCGTGACGCCCATGACGGGCGCGATCGAGGATTACTGGGTCTACCATGCCATCGCCGACATCGCCCTGGCGCACTCGCTTCTGGCGTCGCAGCCGGGGGTCGATCCCGCGCGCATCGGGGTCACGGGCATCTCGTGGGGCGGTTTCCTGACCAACATCGCGGCGGCGGTGGACCACCGGTTCCAGTTCGCCATCCCCGTGTACGGATGCGGGTTCATCAATGAGCTGTCGTGGAAACCGGCCTTCGAGTCCATGCCCCCCGAAGAAGCCGGGGAATGGATGCGCCTGTGGGATCCGTCCCAGTACGTCGCGGCCATTGCCCGGCCCACGCTGTGGGTGAACGCCCCCAACGATCCGCACTATTATCTGGGCGCGTACAGCCGCACCTACCTGCGCGCGGGAGGGGCGAAGACCCTGAGCGTGCAGCCCGGCCTCGGACACAGCCACCCCGCCGGTTGGGCGCCGGAAGAGATCTATGCGTACGCCGACAGCCGGGTACGAGGCGGCGCGCCGCTGCTGCGCATCGTGGCCGAAGCCGAGGAAGGCACGGCCGCCCTGGCCGTCTTCGAGGGCGGCACGCCGGTAACCGCCGAACTGGTATGGACTTGCGACATCAGCGACTGGAGCACATGCGTGTGGGAAACCGCTCCGGCCAAACTCCACGACGGCAAGGTGTCCACGGAAATTCCCGGCGGATGCGCGGCGTATTTTATCAATCTGACCGACAGCCGCGGCCTGATCACCAGCACCGTCTGCCGCTCGCGCAACTAAGCGCCCACAACGCGCCGCCGCCGCTAGGGCTGTTCGGCCGGCGGGGTCTCGGGCCGCGGCGCTTGTTCCGGCAGGGGTCTGGCGCCTTTCTGGGGATCGTGCTCTCGCCCGGCGCGGCTATCGGCTCCGCCGCGGCGCG
This sequence comes from Candidatus Hydrogenedentota bacterium, assembly GCA_012719295.1. Taxonomy (GTDB): domain Bacteria; phylum Hydrogenedentota; class Hydrogenedentia; order Hydrogenedentales; family SLHB01; genus UBA2224. The sequence goes on from JAAYAQ010000315.1 coordinate 2,596, forward strand.
GTCCGCCCTCGCGCCGTAACATCTCGCGGACGTTTTCGCCGCGCTGTTCACGGAACTGTTTCCGGGCGGTCTCGATGAGGCCGCGCATGCGTTTGTCGAAATCGCCAAGGAAGAGATAGAGTTTGGCCCGTTGCGAGGGGGTCAGCGGGGCGCCGGCCTTCTCGAACGCGTCGAGCCGCATCGCGACCGATTCCCGGTCTTTCGCCACGAGCTGCTTGAGCTTCTGCTCGATGTCGGCGTCGGGCGCTTTCGCGCCGACGAGTTCGCGCAATTCCCGCGCGAGTTCCATCCGTTCCTTTTGCAGTTTGGCCCCGCTTTCCTTGGCCTCGTTATACTGCCGCACCAGCACCACCGTCTGTTCGTCGGTGAGCCCCAGTTCGCGGGACAGCTTCACCATCCGGACCGTTTCCACCAGCGACCGGATGTCGGCCTCGCCCATGCCCGCGAGCTGTTCCATGAGCGGGCCCGCGGGACGGGGCGGGCGCGGCGGGCGGGACGGCCCGTCAGGAGGCTGGGCAAACGCGGCCGGGGTCAGCACAACGACCGCCATCAGGGCAACGGCAAGCAGCAATACATGTTTCATGATCTAACCCTCCATCGCATAGGCGAAGAGCAGTTCCCGAAAAACGGCTTCCTCGTCCGGGGTCAATGCCTCAATCAGCGCATCGAGTTGCGCGTCTTCATACGCGGTCTGGACAGGGTCATCGGCGGCATACCGGACACCGGCGTCCGGGGCAACGCCGGCATACGCGCTGTCCAGCGCCTCGAGGGCGTCCGGATCGGCCGCGATCCGTTCCAGCAGCAGGGCATCCAGCACGTCAGGATCGACCTCGCGCCATTCCCGGATCTCCCGGGCCATGGGCGGAACGCCGGGTTCCGGCGGCGTCTGGATGGCGAGGTAGACGGCGGCCAGCACGAGCACCACCGCCGCCGCGACCGCCCACGGCGCGGCCAGCGCCACCCACCCGCGCTGTGGCCGAAACCGCTCCTGGCGCGCGCCGGCCAATACGCGCGCGGCGAATGCGGGAGACACCTCCGGCGGCGGCAACGCGCGCAGGGCGCGCGATTGCGCCTGGAGGACCTCGAAGCGGCGGCGCACGGCCGGATCGCCCCCGATCAGGCGTTCCACCGCTTCGGGGTCCCCGCTTTCACCGTCCAGGTAAGCCGACAGCAACTCGGTGATCTTGTCGTCGTTCATAGTTCGCCTCCCCCGAGTTCCAGCAAGCGGATTCGGAGTTGCTCGCGTGCCCGGGCCAGGCGGCTCCTCACCGTGCCGGTGCGGCACTTGGTTACCGTCGCGATGGCCTCGTAATCCAGACCGTTCAGTTCGCGAAGTACAAGGACCTCGCGGTGTTCCGGGGACAGGCGTTCGAGGGCCCGTTCAAGCAGCGTCTCGATCTCGCGCAGCCGCGCCCGGCTGTCCGGAGTATGGCCCGGATCGCAGACCGGCTCCTCCGAGGCGTCGTCGCGCGTGAGCGAGCGTGTCCTGCCCCGGCCGCGGCGCTTCGTATCGCGCAGGTAATTCAGGGTCAGGTTGCGCGCAATGCCGAAGAGGACGGTCGAGAACTTCGCCTCGGGCCGCAGCCGCGACAAATGCCGGTACACGCGGATGAAACTGTCCTGGGCCAGGTCTTCGGCCTCGTCGCGCGACCCCGCCATGCGGTGGCAGAAGGCGATCAGGCCTTGCTCGTGCCGTCGAACCAGCTGCCCAAAGGCCTGATCATCGCCGGAGCGCGCGAGCGCCACGAGTTCCCAGTCCGAGGGCGCGTTCATTCGCCGGACGACCTTGACCACATGAAATGAAACACCTTCCGCGGCAGGAAGTTCCGTGCGGGCGCGGGGCGCGGAACCGAGCAAGGACCGGCGATACAACTCATTGGGGCGATTCGCGTTCGGCTTCCTGGCGCACGCGCAGGATGAGGTTGGTGAGCTCGTCCTGCAACGCCGCGGCCTCCTCGATCAGGGGGCGCAACGCCGGTTCGGCGGCCATCTGGATGCCGTTCAGCAGGCGCAGGAGAAAGGCCATTTCCCGGGTGGTCCGGCGCGCCTCGGCCAGCTTGCTGATCTGGTTCTTCGGGGTGCTGTGCACCAGCGCCTCCGACACGTCCGCCCCGAAATTGGTCGCGGCGACAATGATCCGGTCGGCAAGGGCCTGGGGCAGTTCCGGCTCGATCTGGCGCACGAGTTCGACGATCGACAGGGTCAGTTGAAACGACCGCTGTTCGATATCGTGAAGGGCCTGCACCCCCTGCAATCGCGACGTCCTCATGGCGCCACCTTCCCGCACGGGCCCGAAGCGCCCCCTCGGCGCGGACCCTGCCGTTAAGCCGTCTTCACCCGCGGACCGTCGGCGGTATCCTCGACGACCCACCCCATGGCCTTCAGTGTATCGCGAATCTCATCGGCGCGGGCGAAGTTTTTCTCGCGGCGGGCCCGCTGCCGCTCGTTCACGAGCTCGAGCACATCCTGCGGCACGGCATCCGGTTCTTTTGCCGGGAAGAGCGCGCACACCGCGTCGAGCCGATCCAGCAGGGCCAGCGCATGGGCGGCCCCCGGCGCGCCGAGGCAGCCGTCGTCGATCAGTTTGTTGGTTTCGCGGACGAACTCGAACACGGCCGCCAGCGCCGCGGAGATGTTGAGGTCGTCGTCCAGGGCCGCACCAAACGCCTGCTCGCACGCGGCGGTTTCGGCAGCCAGATCGCTGCCGTCGCCGTCGGCGCCGTGCAGCCGCAGCCGGAAATCCTGGATGCGGCGTACGGACTGGGCCGCGGCTTCCAGCCCGTTGAACGTGAAGTTGCTGGGCTCGCGGTAATGGGTGGTCGACAGGGCCCAGCGAATGGCCGCGGGGTCGTAGCCCTTGTCGAGCAGGTCGCGCAGGGTGTAGGTGTTGCCGTACGATTTCGCCATCTTGCGCCCTTCCACCTGCAGATGGCCCGCGTGAAGCCAGTACGCGACGAACGGTTTGCCGGTCGCGGCCTCGGACTGCGCGATCTCGTTTTCGTGGTGCGGAAACACCAGGTCGACCCCGCCGCAATGAATGTCGAACGTGTCGCCCAGGTGTTTCCGGCTCATGCAGGAGCACTCGATATGCCAACCCGGCCGCCCCTTGCCCAGTTCGGTGTCCCAATACACGTCGCCGTCGTCCTCGTCCCAGGCCTTCCAGAGGGCGAAGTCGCGGGCGTCTTCGGTCTCATATTCGTCCGAGTCGATGCGGCCGTCGGCGTTGGCTTTCAGGGCGTCGATGTCGAACCCGCTGAGCTTGCCGTAGTTGCCGAACGACGCCAGACGGAAATAGATGCTGCCGTCCACTTCATACGTGTGCCCGCGCTCGCGCAGGGTCTTGATGAAGTCTACGATGTCGGGGATCGTTTCGGTCGCCCGGGGCATGACGTGCGGGCGCAGAATGCGCAGGGTGTCCAGGTCCTCGAGAAACGCCTGGGCATACCGGCCCGTCAACGACTCGAGCGATTCCCCGGTCTCCCGGCAGGTGCGGATGATCTTGTCCTCGACGTCCGTGAGGTTCATCACGTGCGTGACCGCATAGCCGCGGTATTCGAGATGGCGGCGCAGGAGGTCCTCGAACAGAAACGTGCGTAAGTTGCCGATGTGGGCGTAGTTGTAGACCGTCGGCCCGCAGGTGTAGATGCCAACCTTGCCGGCTTCCAGCGGCACAAACTCGTCTTTGCGTTTCGTCAGCGTGTTGTAGAAGACAATGCTCATGAAGATCGCTTTCGTTACGGGAGCTTGGCCTCCGCAGCCCGTCCCCATGCCCGGGATTCTAGCTTCATCGGTGAAATCAGTTCAAACTGCCCCCGGCTTTTCTTTCTTCGCGGGGGCGTGGTATGTTGCGCCGAATGGCCCGTGCCCGCAAGGGCGCGTATGCGAGGGGTGTATGGTTTTTCTCGTCTTACCCGTGGCCGCGCTCGCGCTCGGCGCCTGCGCGCTCCATCCGTTCGGGGTGAAGAACGGCGGCGCGGGCCTGCTCGCGCGGCTCTGTGCCGGTGCGGCGCTCTGCGGCCTGGTCACGCTGTCGCTGGGCGGCATCGCGCTGGCCCTGGCCCGCTGGGCCCTCATTGCGATCGCCGCGGGAGGCCTCACCTACGAGGTTTTCCTGCGCAAGAGGCGCGATACCGGCACCGCGGACGGCGCGGAACCCGCTTCGCGCGCAACCCGCGGCGCGCTGTTCTGGCTGGGGATGGCTGCCGCCGCGGCGGGCGTCATCGTGGCGGCCGTTCCGGCCGGTGCGCCCGCAACACAGCTCGAAACCGTCTCGGGCGCGCTGGCGGCCGCCAAAGACTATGATTTCCTGGGCCGCATGGTTCCGTACGACGGGGCGGATTCGCCCGCGTACGCCACCCTCGCCCAGTGCCTGTACACGTGGGCGTATGCCGGCGGGGGCGAGGGGGGAGCCCGGATGCTCTCCTGGCTGCTGGCCGTGTTCGCGGCGGCGGCGGTGTACGTGCTGGCGCACCGGCTTTCAGGACCCTGCGCCGGGGCGGTAGCAGCCGGGGCGTTTGCCGCTACGCCGGTTTTCCTGAACCGCGCCGCGGCGGTGTCGGGCGACCTGCTCGGCGCGGGTCTGGTGCTGGCGTCGCTGACCGCCCTCCTCGTCTGGCGCGCGGAACGGGCCCGCGTCTGGCTGGCGCTTGCGGGAGTCTTCCTGGGAAGCGCGTGGGACGGCCGCTGGACCTGCCTGCTCCTGTGCTGCGCCGCCGTGCCGTTCGTTGCATGCCTGGCGAAGGAGACCCGCGGAAAGCAGGCCCTGGTGTTCGCGGCCGCACTGGCCGCGGGGCTCGCGCCGTGGATGCTGGCCCGCGCGGCCGCGGGCGCGCCGTTCCTGCTCCCCGTTGTCCCCGAGGCCCAATATGCCGCCGAGACCGGCGTGCTGGCATTGCTCAAGTTCCCCTGGAACCTGGTCCTGCGCCCGCACTGGTACGGCGGCTGGACGACGGCGCCGGGCGGCCTCCTGTTGATCCTCGGCGTGCCGGGCCTGGTCGTTGGAGGCAAACGCGTGCGATGGCTGTGCGGGTTCGCGGCCATCTGCGGCCTTGCGCTGTATGCCGTCGACCGCTCGCATGTGGCCTTTCTCCCGCTGACCGCCGTATTCGTTGGTGCCGCGGCCGTGGGCGCCTGCCGTCTGGCCGCGCTGCGGCCCCTGATTCTTGTAGCGCTGGCCGCGGTCTTACTGCAGGGACTGTGCATCAACGGATGGACCGCGGCGGCGGCGGTGCGCGGCGTTGGGCGTCCGGGGTTCGTGGCACAGCGGGTGCCGCGCTACGAGGCCATCCGGTGGGCAAACGACAACCTGCCGAGCGGGCGGCGCATCCTCACGCCCGACCCCTGCCACTACTTCTTCGACCTGCCCACGTTCCGCGACCTGCACGCGGTGGCCGGACTGAACGGAGCGGATCCCGGCGCTCTCCGCGACTGGCTGCGCGAACGCGGGATCGCCTACCTGGTGTTTCCCGAAACCCATGTCCGCGCCCACCGCGACGCGTACCCGGAAGGCGCCGTCGAGGTGCTGGATCAGTGGCGCGGCCGGCAAAGCGAGGTGTTCGTCCTGATTCAGGTGCTGAAAGTCCCGGCGCTGGACGGCGCGGGGGTCGAGCAGGTCGAGATCTACGAGGTCCGGAACGGCGCCGCGACCGGGCCGGCCTCGTGAGGATGGTGCTCCCGCGCGACAATGCGTACAATGGCGCCCGTTGGCCGCGCAACCCCATGTCCATCACAAGGAGACGTGTTTCATGTCCGAGTCCCGGCGTTGTTCCGTTATCCGCGCGCTGCATGCGGCGGCCCTGGCCCTGGCGTTTCTGGCTGTTCGCCCGGCATGGGCGGCCATGGACTGGCCGGATTTCCGGGGACCGTGGCACAACGGGCATGCGCAGGCGCCGGACAGCGCCGAACCCGCCGCGCTGCCCCTGACCTGGAGCGAAACCGGGAACATCGCGTGGAAGACAGCCATTCCTCACGACGGGTTGTCGACACCGGTCATTCTCAACGGCCAGGTCTGGCTGACCACCGCCACGGCGGACGGGCGCGAATCCTTCGCGCTCTGCCTCGATGCCGCTACGGGCGAGATCCTCTTTAATGAGAAGGTTTTCGAGACCGAACAGCCCGAACCGCTCGGCAACAACATCAACACCTACGCGTCGCCTTCGCCGGTCATCGAGCCGGGCCGGGTCTACGTCCATTTCGGCGCCTACGGCGCCGCCTGCCTGGACACGGCCACGGCGAAACCGGTGTGGACGCGCCGCGACCTCCCCTGCCGCCATTTCCGCGGGCCCGGGTCGTCGCCGCTGCTCTATGGAAACCTGCTCGTGCTCACGTTTGACGGCGTGGACCAGCAGTACGTCGCCGCGCTCGACAAGAACACCGGGGAGACGGTCTGGAAAACGAGCCGGACGACCGAATGGAAGGACCTGCAGGAAGACGGCCAGTACGTGCGCGAAGGCGATTTCCACAAGGCCTTCTGCACGCCCATCGTGATCGAGTGGGAGGGCCGGCCCCAGTTGATCTCGCCCGCCGCCTGTGCGGCATTCGCCTACGACCCGCTCACCGGCGCGGAAATCTGGAAAACGCATCACGACGGGCACTCCGCCTCCCCGCGGCCCCTGTTCGGCCACGGACTGGTCTATGTGGTTACCGGTCACAGACAGACCGAGCTGTGGGCCATCCGCCCGGGCGGCCAGGGCGACGTTACCGACACGCACGTCGCGTGGCGGTACTCGGGCAAGGAAGTGCCCAAACAGCCGTCGCCGCTTCTTGTCGATGACCTCATCTACATGGTCAGCAACGAAGGGTATGCGGTCTGCCTCGAGGCGCTTACCGGAGCGCTGGTCTGGAGCGCGCGGATTGGCGGGAATTTCATGGCGTCGCCCGTCTACGCGGGCGGGCGCATCTACATCCCGAGCATGCAGGGCGAGACCACCGTGATGAAGACCGGCCGGGCCTTCGAAATCCTGGCCGAGAACCGCCTCGAATCCGGTTGCCTCGCGTCGCCGGCCGTCTCGGGCAACGCGCTGTTCCTGCGAACCAAAACCCACCTCTACCGCATCGAAACCGCCCGGTAACCTGTCCCGCGGCCGGATTGTCCCGGGGCAAGAAAAATCAAAGAAAACCCCCGCCTTTCGCAAAGGTCTTTCCGGACCCTTTCCTGCCACGATGCCTCCCGAACTGGCGCGGGCCGGCGCGGATGCCGCCCGAAGGAGGTATTCGGACATGAAAATGACGTATTGGTTCTGGCAAACCGAGTTTCCCGTGGCGCCCGAGGAATTCCACGAGCTTGATGAAACGCGCAGCCCCTGGCATGAAACCCCCGAACAGATCGAAGCGGCGCTCGAATACGGGCGCGAGAAGGCCCGACTCTTGCGCTGGGTGCGGCGGCACATGCGCGCACGGCTCACCCCGCGCGAGCGGCGTTTCGTGCACCTGATCTTCTTCCGCGGCCTGACCTATCTCGAGGCGGCGCGGCGGACGGGCGTGCACCCGTCGGTGGTGCACCGGTCGGTTCAGCGGGGGCTCGCCAAACTGCGGCGGCAGCTCATGAGCGGACGCACCCGGGGACGGCTGCGCGTGACGCGGTTCCGCGGCGCGGCGAAGGATGCGGACACGGGCGGGAAGGGGGTATACTAGGCCCCTTGGAGGGTCCGGCGGAGCGCGGTCATTCGCCCGCATGCCGCTGGAGGCGCTCGCGCAGGCGTCCGGGCAGCGGCGGCTGGCCGTCCCGCGAACGCGCTATCGACACGAATCCCGTGCAGCACCGCGCGCCCCGGGTGCGTCCCGGGCAACGGGCTGGCGGCAGGAGGACATTCATGATCACCCGTGAAGAGGCACTGAAATACCATGGCGACGGCCGGCGCGGCAAGATCGAGGTCACACCGACCAAACCCTGTCAGACCCAGCGCGACCTGGCGATGGCGTACACCCCCGGCGTGGCCGAACCGTGCCGTGAAATCGAGCGGGACCCCAGCCTGGCCTACGAATACACCGCCCGCGCCAACCTGGTGGCGGTGGTCAGCAATGGGTCGGCGGTCCTCGGCCTGGGCAAGATCGGCGCCCTGGCGGGCAAACCCGTCATGGAAGGCAAGGGCGTTCTGTTCAAGCGTTTCGCCGACATCGACGTGTTCGACATCGAACTCGACTCGGCCGACCCCGAGGAGATCATCCGCGCCGTCAAGCTTATGGAACCCACCTTCGGCGGCATCAACCTCGAAGACATCCGTGCGCCCGAGTGTTTCGAGATCGAGGAGCGTCTCAAGCAAATGATGGACATCCCGGTCTTTCACGACGACCAGCACGGCACCGCCATCATCTCGGGCGCGGGGCTCATCAACGCGCTGCAAATCGCCGGCAAAGACATCGAGACGGTCAAGGTGGTGTTCAACGGGGCCGGAGCCGCGGGCATCGCGTGCGCGAAGTTCTACATTGCTCTCGGGGTGAAACCCGAGAACGTCCTCCTCTGCGACAGCACCGGCGTCATTTACAAGGGCCGCACCGAGCACATGAACAAATACAAGGAGGCGTTTGCCGTCGAAACCGAGGCGCGCACCCTGGCGGACGCCATGCGCGGCGCCGACGTCTTCGCGGGCCTGTCCGTGGCCAACTGCGTTTCGCCGGAGATGGTCCGGTCGATGGCGGACCGGCCGATCCTGTTTGCGATGGCGAACCCCGACCCCGAGATCACCTGCGAGGCGGCCCTGGGCGCGCGCGACGATTTGATCATGGCGACCGGGCGCAGCGATTTTCCCAACCAGATCAACAACGTGCTCGGCTTCCCGTTTATCTTCCGCGGCGCGCTCGACGTGCGCGCCCGCGCGATCAACGACGAGATGAAGATCGCCGCCGCGTACGCGCTCGCCAACCTCACCAAGGAACCCGTGCCGTACCAGGTCGAGAAGATCTACCGCGGCGAACGGCTCCGGTTCGGTCCGAAATACATCATTCCGAAGCCATTTGATCCGCGCGTGCTGCTTTGGGAAGCCTCCGCCGTGGCCCAGGCGGCGATCGAGACGGGCGTCGCCCGCATCGAACTCGACATCGACGAGTACCGCGAAACGCTCGAGGCGCGGCTGGGCCTGTCGCGCAAGGTCATGCGCGTGGTGATCAACAAGGCCCGCCGGGAACCCAAACGCATCGTGTTCCCCGAGGGCGACCA
>JAAYAQ010000051.1 GCA_012719295.1 Candidatus Hydrogenedentota bacterium
GAAAAGAGAATGGTCGCGCCAATGCCGATCGCAACGGAACGGCTGGAGCCGCGCGTGGTCAGGAAACCGAGCACGTACACCCCGAGTATGCCCCCCGAAGAGATGGACGCGATTTTCATGAGGAGATCCTGGAGGGTCAGGTCGCTGAGGGTGTAGAAGAGCGACGCTCCCCCCATCATCAGCAGGCACGACGCGGCCGTAGTCGCGCGCGCGGCCGTGACATAGTGCCGTTCGCTGGCCGATTTCGCGAGGTGGCGGCGGTAGATGTCGGTGATGAAGACCGCCGAAATGCTGCTGATGGTCGCCGAGGAGGAGGCCATGGCGGCGGCCAGGATGCCGGCAATGACGATGCCCGCGAGACCGGTGGGCACCATCTTCACACAGAAATAGGGGAGAATGGACTCGGCTTTCGCGCCTCCCGCGCCGGTCAGAATGGCCTGCGCCTGGGGGTCGGGGTGCTGCAGGAAGAAGACATAGAGCGCCGTGCCCAGGAACATGAAAAACGCCCACGTCGGCACGCTGCACAGGCAGCAGATCCAGATCGATTTGAATGCCGCCTTGGGGTCTTTGGCGGACACGTATTTCTGCACGACGTCCTGATTCGCGCTGTATTCGAAGATCCAGCCCGCCAGACCCGTGATGAGCATCATGAGGATGGCTTTGTCGCGAAGCGAGAACCACGCGACCGGCTCGATGGCGCCGGTAGCGGCGTTCAGGTCGCCCAGCATGAACTTGTCATGGGCCCAGCCGATCCGGAACACGGCGGGGATCCCGCCCTCGATCCCGCGGATGACCGTGAGGAAAAGCACGATGGAACCAAACCAGAGGAGAAACACCTGGAAAAACTGGGCCCAGACAATGCCCCTGGCGCCGCCCAGCACGGCGTACACGGTGATCGCCAGGCCGCCCATGAGAATGCAGGCGTATGCCGACGCGCCGGTCATCTGCTGGAACACAAGCGAGACAAGATAAAGAATCGTGGCGATCCGCAAGAGCTGGGCGATGGTGAACGTCGCCGACACGTAGGTGCGGATGCCCGCGCCAAAGCGGCTCTCGAGGTATTCGAACGCCGAGGTGCAGCGGTTGCGGCGATAGAACGGCAGGAAGAACTTCCACCCGATATAGACGCCAAGAGGCAGCATGAGCGTCCCAATCCAGCGCAGGTAGGCGGACTTGTAGGCGTCGGCCGGATAGGCCACGACCGTGACCGAGCTGATCATCGTGGCGAACATGGCCAGCCCGAGGAGCCAGGCGGGGAACTGCCGGTTGGCCACGAAAAAGCTCTCGGTGGATTTGTTGCGTTTCGCGAAAAACGGGCCGATCGCGGAGATCCCCACGAAGTACACCGCCAGAATCGCCCAGTCAAGACGCCCGAATTGAGTCGGCATAGATCCCCCTTCGCTATCGCCTGCCGCTCCCGTTCACACGAGCGGACCACCGGCCCCACCCCCCTGTGCCGGGGCGTGGTGCCTTGCGGCGCACTCCCGAGCCCGCCGGCACGTGAACGATAACATATTTCGGGCCAACGTGGCGATCTGAAGAGAGCAGCTGCGGGCCGCGCCCTGTTTAACTACTTTTTCTGTAATGATTTGTGCAATGGCCGCAGCCGGGAATTGCCAGGTTGCGCCGGGCGCCACGGTTGCCCTCGTGCGTGCACGAAGGAGCCGGGGGGGAAGGCGCCCGGGGAAGAACCGGCCCGTGTCGCTCGAGCTGACGCCTGAGGCTGCCGAAGTGCGGATGCGGTTCGGAGAAACTTTTTTTTCACTTTCCTCTTGACAGGATGGGGTCGCTGTGCTAGGTTGAACGCATGCAGTGTGAACGTTCACGCTGACGGCCGGAACGGTGCAGGCCTACCTGGGGCGCAAGTTGAATGGATTCAGGGTTCACGTGAAACGTGTGCGGATGGCGGATCAACTTCCCTCCAGGAGGCTGTTGAGACGCCGCCAGACCGGAAAGGGGGGATGATACCTGGCGCTAGAGTGACCCCAAACGCATAGTCCTCGAATGCATATTGCCATAGTTTATCGTCTGGGGCTGAAGTGATCGATCGCGTCCAGTACGCGAGGAAGAGAGGATGGGACGATGAAGAAGCGAGGATTCACCTTGATCGAGCTGCTGGTGGTTATTGCGATTATCGGCATCCTTGCGGCGATCCTGCTGCCGGCGCTGGCGCGCGCCCGTGAGGCGGCCCGCCGGGCAAGCTGCCAGAACAACCTGAAACAGATGGGGCTGATTTTCAAGATGTTCGCGAACGAGTCGCCGGGGGAACGGTGGCCGTGCGCAGCGGTGAACATGCGGGGTCCCGGCTACGATGAGATCGCGGATGTGTGGAATGTGGTCGGACAGGTGGACGACATCTGGGCGACCCCGTTTGGCTCAGAGATCTACCCCGAGTATCTGACGGATGTGAATATCCTGTTCTGCCCGTCGCGCGCGAACATCACTGCGGAAGACTACATTGGCGAAGGCGGCTACTGGTGGAACGACGGCGCGCTGGACCCCGTGCTCTTCGAGGACGACGTGTCGTATTCGTACTACGGTTATGTGATGTCCAACGTGCATGAATACGCCACGATGATGATCGCGGTGGATTACGCGACCAGCATGACGGGCCCCTTGCCTGATTACACGGCGAACCAGGTGCTGGACAAGCTCAGAAACGACGTCAGCCTGAGCGATTTGGCCAACGCGGGA
>JAAYAQ010000316.1 GCA_012719295.1 Candidatus Hydrogenedentota bacterium
AACAGCCGCCGCTGGCACACCAATACCGGGCCCGGCCGCGCCATCGCCACGAGTTCAGACGCCGGCATGACGTGGTCGGAGCTGTCCAATGATCCCGTACTCATCGAGCCGCGTTGCCAGGCAAGCCTGCTGCGTTACCGGCCGAGCGACGCGGAAGGCCTCCCGCTGGTCCTCTTCTCCAATCCGGCGGATCCCGACAACCGCTACAAGATGGTGGTGCGCCTGAGCGCGGACGACGGCCGCACCTGGCCCGCGTGGAAATGCCTCTACCCGGGCCCGGCCGCCTATTCCTGTCTCGCGACGCTCAGGAACGGCCGGCTCGGCTGTCTCTACGAACGGGGCGCGGAACGGCCCTATGAAGGAATTGTATTTGCGTCTTTCTCTCTGGCCTGGGTCGGAGAGGGAGTTCTCGACCGCTAACCTGGAAAGCCTTCCTGTATGAAACGCTGGTTCTGGCTGCTGGCGGCCACAACGCCCGTCGCCTTCATCGCATCGGTCACCTGGTACGGGGCATTCACGTTCGCCAATGCCTACATGATACGCGGGCTGGGCGCCTCGAACGCCCAGTGGACCCGTGCCACGCTGGCCATGTCCGGCGGCATGCTGGTGTGGTATCTGCTCACGGTAGAGATGTCCGCCCTGCTGGGCCGGCGCCGGACGGCCGCCCTGGGCGCGACGATTGCCTCCCTGGCATACATCTCCCTTCCGCTGGCGGGCGAGGTGTGGCTGGTGTCGGTATTGCTGGCGCTCATGGGCTTCGGTACGGCCGGATACCTGGTCGCCTGGCTGCCCTACGTCACGCACGTGGGCGGCGACCGGCCCGGCCGCGCGCTGACGGTCGCGTCCATCACCTTCAATCTGGTATCCGGGATGACCATCTTCGCGCTCGGACCGGCCCTCCAGGAAGCGCGGTTCCGCTTCGCCTTCTTCTCCACGGGAGGGATCTGCATCGCCTGCCTCGCCGCGTTCCATTTCGCCGCGCGCCATCTCGAAACGCTTGCGGATACGACGAACGCCGAAGACGAGCAACCGGTACGCCCGGACGGTCCGCTCAGCCTGTTGAAGCTGCAATGGCACGACGTGCGCGAACTCGTCTACAGCGCCTTCCCGGTCGTGCTGCTGCTGGGCATCTGCGCCGCGCCGTTCGCGTTCCACACCTCGAACCAGCTGTTTCCCAATCTCGCGCGCGACATCCATCATCTTCGGGAAGACTCGATAGCACGTCTCGTAGCCATGGGGCGGCTGCCGGCCATGCTGACGCTGGTTCTCATGTCCCCCATCATCGACCGCCTGAATCTGGTACGATTCTACGGCGTGTTTCTCTTTACCGACGGGCTCCTGATCGCGGCCATCGCCCTGTCGCACAGCACGCTGGTAGCGGGCGGAGCCTATCTGGTGTTTTACCTGTCGCACGGTCTGGTCTGGGCCTTTGCCTTGCCCGCCATCAACGTGTGCGTCCGGCCGCGGCTTCGAGACTCGGCGTTCGCGCTTACCGCCATGTTCGAGATCGTTGGCGTGTTTCTCGCGGGCATCCTCCACAACCGCCTGATCGAGGCGGGCTTCAGCCTGCCGTACGTGTTTGTTGTCTGCGGCGTTGTGGTCGGGGCGTCGGGACTCCTCCTGCTCGGCTACTCGTTCTCCGGCCACGCCCAGCGTAACGGCCCGGCCAACGGTAGCTGACCGGACGCTGGACCTGATGCCCGCCCGTGCCCTAGGATAGGGGCGGAACTTCCATGGCCCTCAATAGAGAAGGAACATCCCGGATGAACGCCATGCCCTGTCTACGCGCGGTTTCCGTGCTGTCGGCCCTCGCGGTCTCTGCCTTATGCGGCCCTGCCGTTGCCGCGGAACCGGCGCTTCTCTGGGAGATCGGCAGCCGCGACAACGACACGCAGGAACTTGCGCTGGGACGCGACGGGTATGCGGAGTTCCGGGAAGACCCGCTCTTCATCATCGGCCAGTCCACAGCGGCGTCGGACTGGCCGTACTGCCATCCCGGGCCCCGCGACGCCTGGGCCGGAAACCGCCCGCATGCCTTCACGGTCGTCTTTGCCCTTTCCGCGCGGCCTTCTGCGCCCTGCACGCTGATATTGGACTTCGCCGATGCCCACCCCGGCGCGCCTCCGACGTTGCAGGTGGATGTCAACGGCCACGCCACCAACGTCCGCCTCTCCGGCGGGACGGGGGACGCGGTCATCTTTGGCGATGTGTCTCAGGCCCGCGAAAGGACGCGCAGCATCGCCGTGCCGCCCGGGCATCTGAGGGTTGGCGTGAATCGCATCGCCGTCACGAACACGGAAGGCAGCTGGGCGCTCTATGACTGGGTGGGGTTTGAGGGGCCGGCCGGATTCGAGATCGCTCCCGTGACGGACGCGACGGCGCTCGTGGCCGTTGCCCCGCGAAACGTGTTACTGCGAAATGCCGATGGCGGCCTTATGCAGCCTGTCGGAATCAACCTGCTCCACCTGGGAGCGCCGGGCGAGGCGCACATCGCCGTCGAGGGGCTCGCTCCGCAGCCGGTACCCCTTCAGGCCGGTTCCCAGTGGGTCGACATCTCCGTGCCGGCCTCCGAACAGCCGAGCGCCTTGAAGGTTGCGCTTCTCAAAAACGGGGAGGTGCTGGATCACATGGAAACCACGCTGAAACCCGCCCGCAAGTGGGAGGTCTACATTCTGCACCATACCCATCTCGATATCGGGTACACCCATGTCCAGACGGAGGTGATGACCCGGCAGTGGGAACATCTCGAAAAGGCCATGGAACTCGACCGCGCGACCCGGGACTACCCGGAAGGCGCCCGATTTAAATGGCTGCCCGAGGGCCTGTGGGCCGTCGACGGCTACCTTGAACAGGCCTCCGACGAACAGAAAACGGCGTTGATTGACGCCGTGAAGAAGGGGTCCATCGGCCTGGATGCCCTGTACGGGCACGAACTCACGGCCCTCTGCCGGCCCGAAGAGCTCCTTGAACTCACCTACTGCGCACGCAGACTCGCCAGGGACTACGGGCTGACCATTGACACGGCAATGATCACCGACGTTCCCGGCTACACGTGGGGCATCGTCCCGGCACTGGCCCAGAGCGGCGTGCGATACTTCGGCTCCGGACCCAACCGGACCCATCGCATCGGATTTACGCTCTCCGAGTGGGGCGACAAACCCTGCTACTGGGTCGCGCCGTCCGGAGAGGAACGCGTCCTGTTCTGGGTGGCGGGCGAAGGCTACTCGCTCTACCACGACGCCCCGATGCGCGACGGCAGCCGCATCCTGGCCTGCCTGAACCGGCTCGAGGAAAAGGAATATCCCTACGACATCACCTATCTCCGGTACAACATCGGCGGGGACAACGGCCCGCCCGACGAAGGCCTGTGCGATTTTGTCCGGGAATGGAACGAGACCCATGCCTATCCGAGACTGATCATCAGCACCCCGCACGAATGTTTCGAAGCCTTCGAAGAACGGTACGGCCGTCAGTTGCCGGAGATTCGGGGCGATTTCACCCCGTACTGGGAGGACGGCGCGGCTTCGTCGGCGCGTGAGACAGCCGTCAACCGCGCCGCCGCGGAACGGCTCGTGCAGGCCAACGCCCTGTGGGCGATGCTGCGCGACCCGGCGGACTACCCCGCCCACCGGTTTCACGATGCCTGGCGCGACGTGGTGCTGTATGACGAGCACACCTGGGGCGCCCACAACAGCATCAGCGAACCGGAAGCCGATTTTGTCAAACAGCAGTGGGCCATCAAGCAGGGGTTCGCCCTCGAAGGCGAACGCAAGTCGCAGGAACTCCTGGACGAAGCCTTGCAGGCGGTCCGTTCCACCGATGAAACGTCCGGAACGGTGCGCGTGTTCAACACGTCCTCCTGGGAGCGCAGCGGCATGGTCTCGCTGCCCGCGAAGGGCCTGCCCGAGGGCGCGCTGCTCGCGTGCCGTGACGGCGGGGAGCCCGCCCCCTGCCAACGGCTCCGCAACGGGGACGTCGTCGTGTTTGTGGCGCGCGATGTGCCTCCGTTTGGCGCCGTGGATTACCGCATCGAGAAGGCCGCGGAACAGGCCGCCAGCGCCAGCCTGCGCGCAACCGGCACAACCCTCGAAAACGGCGAGTTGACCCTCACGGTCGAGCCCGGCAGCGGCGCGATCACGAGTCTGCGGCGAATCCGGGGCGAGTTCCAGGACGAGTGCGTTGACTGCACCGCCGAAGCGGGGCTGGGCGCCTACGTCTACGTCGAGGGCCGCGACCCCGTCAACCGCAAGGCCGCGGGTCCCGCGACCGTCACGGTGCAGGAAAACGGCCCGGTCCTGGTCTCTCTGCGGATCGAGTCGCCCGCCCCCGGCTGCCGCAGCCTGACCCGCGAGGTCCGGCTCATTCAGGACATGCCGTACGCGGAAGTCATCGTGACCCTGGACCGCGAGAACGTCTACAGCCCGGATGCGGTGCATCTTGCGTTCCCGTTCAATGTTCCCGGCGCGCGCGTACGGATGGATACGCCCTGGGCGGCCGTCGAAGCCGAAACGGACCAGCTGACAGGCGCCTGCAAAAACTACCTTACCGTGCAGCGCTGGGTGGACGTGTCGAACGGCCGCTATGGCGTCACCCTGGCGCCGGTCGACGCCCCGCTCATCGAAATCGGCGCGCTGACCAACGATCCCCGGGTCACGGGATGGCGCGAGGAGATCGAGCCCGCTTCTCTCCTGTATTCCTATGCGATGAACAACTATTGGGAGACCAATTACAAGGCGTCGCAGGAAGGCGTAACGACGCTGCGCTACGCCATCCTCCCGCATGAAGGACCGTACCAGGAAGACGCGGCCATGCGGTTCGGTATGGAAGCCTCCCAACCCCTGCTCGCCGTGCCCGTGACGGAGGACCGTCCCGCGCCCCGCTCGTTCCTTCGCATCCAGCCGGAACAGGTGCTGGTCACCCACCTCAAACCCAGCGACGACGGGCTCGCCTATGTGGCGCGCCTGTATGCCGCGTCCGGGAAATCATGTGAAGCGCGGCTGTCGGGAAAGCGCCGGTCCATCGGTGCGATGCACGTGAGCGATCTGGACGAGAACGAGCACGCCCCCCTGCGCGGCCGGGTCGAGGTCCCCGCACAGGGAATGACAACCGTTCGTATCAAGTAAAACAGAGGGAGTGAACCGGTATGACACCGCGCGAACGCGTACAGGCGGCGCTGAACCACCGTGAACCCGACCGGGTGCCCGTAGACCTTTCGGGACACCGCTCCTCGGGCATCGCGGCGATGGTCTATCCCCGCTTGCGGGCCCATCTCGGCCTGCCCGAGAGACCCGTCCGGGTCTATGACCCCGTCCAACAGCTGGCCATCGTCCACGACGACGTGCTGGACCGGTTTGGCATCGACACGCTCGAACTCGGCCGCGGGTTCGCGCTCGAGGACAAGGACTGGGCGGACTGGATTCTCCCCGACGGCTCGTCCTGCCAGATGCCCGTGTGGGCCTTGCCGGAACGGGAGGCGGGCCGCTGGGTCATCCGCTCACAGTCCGGCCGGGTGATCGCCCAGATGCCCGACGGCGCCATCTACTTCGAAGCGACGCATTACCCGTTCTTCGAAAAGGACGATCTTGACGCCATCCCGGAAGCCATGACCGAAAACATGTGGTGTGCGGTTGCGTCCCCGCCCGGACCGCTCGTGGCCGGGCCGGACGGGTTACGCGCCTTCGCGGAGGGCGCACGAACGCTCCGGGAACGCACGGACCGGGCCATCATCGGACTGTTTGGCGGCAATCTCCTCGAAATGGGCCAGTTTCTCTACCGGAACGACCAGTTCCTGATGATGCTCGCGGGCGACCCGGAGCGCGTCCACGCGTTTCTCGACCGCGTGGTCGAGATCCATCTCGCGAACCTTGAGGCATTTCTCGGGGCCGTGGGCCGCTATATCGACGTCATTCTCTTCGGCGACGACCTCGGCATGCAGTCCGGCCCGCAGATGTCGCCGGCCATGTACCGCGAGTACTTCAAGCCGCGTCACCGGATGCTGTGGACCCGCGCCAAGGAGCTTGCGGACGTCAAAGTGATGTTGCATTGCTGCGGCGGCGTGCGGGAGCTCCTGCCCGATCTGATCGAAGCGGGACTGGACGCGATCAACCCCGTGCAGATCGCGTGCAAAGGGATGGACGCCGCCGGGCTGAAACGGGATTTCGGCCAGGACATGGTTTTCTGGGGGGGCGGTTGCGACACGCAGCAGGAGCTGCCGAACGGGACTCCCGGCGAGGTCGCGCGCCATGTCCGGGAGCAGGTCGGGGTGTTGAAGCCCGGGGGCGGGTTTGTGTTCCAGCAGGTCCACAACATCCTGGCCAATGTGCCCCCGGAGAACATCGTGGCGATGTACGACGCAATTCACGCGTCCTGATCCGTCCGGCGCACCGGGGGCCTTACAGAGGGGAACGGCATTGAACGCGCTCGACTACACCATCATCGCCCTGTATTTTATCCTTGTTATCGGGATGGGCTTCGTGTACCGCAAGCGCGCGTCGCAGAATCTCGACGCCTACTTCCTCGGCGGCAAACGGATTCCCTGGCTATGGCTGGCCATGTCTGGCTCGGTCTCCAACTTCGACATCACCGGCACCATGTGGATCGTGTCCATGCTGTTCTTGATGGGCATGCGCTCGATGTGGATCCACTGGATGTGGGGCTGGATGATGGGCGCGTTCTTTCTCGCGTTCATGGGCAAATGGGTGCGGCGCTCCAATGTCATGACGGGCGCCGAATGGATGCTCACCCGCTTCGGCCAGGGCGCCGGCGGACGGGCCGCCCGTCTGGCCGCCGCGCTGATCGCCGTTGTCACGATGTGTGGCATGATCGGCTACGATTTTCAGGGCATCGGCAAGTTCGCGTACGAGTTCTTCCCGGTCTTTCCGCCCCACACGCTCGCCTTGCTGATTATGGGCATCACGACCTTCTACGTGCTGCTCGGCGGCCTGTTCAGTGTGGTCATCACCGACGTGATACAGACCGTATTTGTGACCGTCGCCGCGCTCCTGATTGCGGTGGTGGCGTACGTCCAGCTCTCGCCGGATGCATTACGCGCGGCGCTGCCCCCCGGATGGATCTCGCTCGCCCCCTCCTGGCGCATCGAGACCTATTCCGGAGGCGGACACGGCGCGTACGATATGTTCGGCCTTCTGGTCGTCACATGGGTGGTCAAGGGAATGCTCCTCAACGCCGGCGGCCCCGGGGGCATGTATGAGCTGCAGCGGTTTCTGGCCGCGCGCGACGCGCGCGATGCCGCAAAAATCGGCGCTGCCTGGAGCGGTTTCATGGTCGTGCGCTGGGGCATGGCCATGGGCATCACCTTGCTCGCACTGGCGGGACTGGGACTCACGGACGTGGCCGACAGCGAAACGATCATGCCCAGGGTCCTCCGCGATTACATCCCCGCGGGGGCAAAGGGGCTCGTGCTCGCCGGCCTGCTCGCCGCGTTCATGTCCACCTTCAGTTCGACCGTCAACAGCGGCGCCTCCTACCTGATCCGCGATTTCTGGCAGCCCTTCCTCCGTCCGCGCAGCGACGAACGCCATCTGGTGCGGGCCAGCTATGCGGCCACCATCCTCATCGTGATCGCCGGTGTCCTGATCGGATATCAGGCCCGGTCCATCGCCCAGATCTGGGAGTGGCTCATGACCGCCCTGACCGCCTGCGTGGTCATCCCCAATGTCTTGCGGTGGTACTGGTGGCGCATGAACGGATGGGGGTACGCGGCCGGCACCCTCGTGGGTATGGCCGCGGCATTTGTTCCTCCCATCATCGCGCCCGGCGCTCCCATGTACGTCGTGTTCCCTTTTGTAACACTTTACTCGCTCGTGGCTTCCGTCGCGGCCACCCTCGTGACCCGGCCCGTGGATGACGCGACCCTCAAGACCTTCTACACCAGCGTCCGCCCCTTCGGCTTCTGGCGCCACATCCGCAGAGAGTGTGGACTCTCCGCCGCGCAACTGGGGGATCCCCGGGAAAGTCCGTGGATTGCGCTCCTCAATACCCTCCTCGGTATG
>JAAYAQ010000317.1 GCA_012719295.1 Candidatus Hydrogenedentota bacterium
GACTGCCTGGCTGGCGCCCGGCAAAACGAGAGTCTTTGTGTCTTGGTGTCTTGGTGTGAAATGCGATGAGGTGAATAGCCCCGCCCACACAAAAGCGTCAAGCCGCCAGGGAGGGCCATTCTGGACAGGCCCCGGGTCTGGCATCCCACCCAGAACACGCCCTGGAGGGGTGAGGCGGGACCCCGCATGGAACCCTGTGCCGATCCGGCTCTGGGCGATCCCGGGCAGCCCCCTGTGGAGGATGCAGGAGAAGACGACCGGCAAGGGCGCCGGTCGCACACCGGAAAGACGTTCGAGGCGGCGGAGATGGCGGGGCAGGATTATCGCGGGCGTTTTCCGGGTTCTATACTCGTAAGGCCCCCTGTGATATGCTGACATGGTTGACACAGAGGATGCAGTATTCGCAGTTCACATGTGGATAAGCCGTCGTGAGTGAAAACAAGGCCTTCTACCGTGCGGAGTTCGCGAGCACGCTCGACGTGCTCGGCGACGCGATAACCGACGCGCTGGAGGCCCTGCTCGCGAATGGCTGGATCGACGAAGACCAGGTCTTTTACGCCCGGCTGTGCCTGGAAGAAGCCCTGGTTAACGCCATCACGCACGGCAACCAGTCGGATACCACGCGAAAGGTGCGCATCGAGATGACGCGCGAGGCGCCGGGCGATATCTGCTGCATTCGCGTATGCGATGAAGGCCCCGGGTTCCGGCCCGAGACCGTCCCCTTGCCGGCCGGCGCGTCGCTCAACGGCCGGGGGGTGTGCCTTATCCGTCATTGCATGGAAAGCGTTACGTACAATCCGGAGGACCATTGCCTGGAAATGCGCATGCGGCGAAAAGGCTTGTGCAGGGGAGGCGCAGTATCATGAACGACACACCGCTGGTGACCTTCGAGACGATCGGCAGTATCACAGTCGGACGCATTGGCGCCGCGAGCGTACTCGATGCCGTAAACGTCACACAATTCGGGAACGAGGTCCTCGAGTTTGTGAAAAACCGGCCGGGCATTAACCTCATGCTGGATTTTGTGCATGTGGACTACCTGTCGAGCGCCGTGCTGACGGAACTGCTCCGCATCAATCAGGTGGTTCAGAAAGGCCGGGGCAACCTGCGCCTCTGCGGGCTCAAGCCGGACGTGCACAAGGTGTTCGAGATCACCAACCTCGACAAGGTCTTCACCATCTACGGCGAAAGCGCCCAGGCGCTCAAACGCTTCGAACGGTCGCTGGAAGTCGCCGAACAGGAAGACATGTGGTCGCGCCTCGCCAAAGACGAAGACTGACCCGCACCCGCGTCACCGGCGGTTTCTGATGCTCTTCAGCTGCGCGTAGGCCTCATTGAGGGCGCGCATGGCGTCTTCGTCGCCGCCGTGGTCGGGATGGTGGATCTTGGCTTTCCGGCGGTAGGCCTTCTCGACGTCCTCCCAGGGGGCGGACGGCGAAATGCCCAGCATCTTGTAGCACAGCTCGAGGTCCCGCGGCGACGCCGGCGTATTGGTCTGCTGGCGCGACTGGCGCCGGTTCGGAGGGGGCTCGTCGACGTGCTCGCCGCGCAATTCCCGGATCCCGCGGATGACGACCGGCCACAGCCCCGTAACCCACATCGCCACGATAAGCATGACGACAAACAACATCTCCTGGGGACTGGCAAACCCGAACACGTCCGCAAGCTCCTTGGGCGCCTACTTTCTGCGCCGCTTTTCCTTTTCGTAACTGAAGATATTATCCACAGCCTCGCCGATGGCGTCCATCGGATCGCCGGAAACCTTCTCCTTGCGGCGGCGCCGGCGCAGCGACCGCCACCAGGGCACCAGCTTCATGTAGGCGTATCCCGCCGCGAGCCCGCCAAAGTGCGTCTCCACCGAGGTCCCATCATTGGCGAGGGCCGACATGACATTCAGGGCGACGACAACGAGCACCAGGGCCCGCGCCGTTAACCGGAACGGGATGGGAAACAGGATGAGCTCGCGGTCGGGATTCACCACGGCAAATGCCACCAGGACCCCCATGGTCGCGCCGCTCGCTCCGACTACCGGAGCGCCGCCCCACAGCGGCAGCCGCGCCGTAATCAGGGTGGCCAGTACCGCGAGCGCCCCGACAATCAGGTAAAACCGCACGAATTGCCGCGTGCCCAGCGCCCGTTCCACGTCGGGCCCGAACGCGAACAGCCACAACAGGTTCGTGAAAAGATGAAGCAGACCCGCATGCAAAAACATGTACGTCAGGGGCTGCCAGATGAATCCGCTCCACGGAAACCGGAGCGGATCGAATGCAAACCAGCGGAGGATCTCGAGCCCCGGCTCGCCCAACGGCGCCACCGTCCTGGTCACCAGCGGCTCGAACATGTGCACCACGAGTTGCACCGCGAACACCGCCGCGCTCAGCAGCAGGAGC
Source organism: Candidatus Hydrogenedentota bacterium (assembly GCA_012719295.1). Lineage (GTDB taxonomy): Bacteria > Hydrogenedentota > Hydrogenedentia > Hydrogenedentales > SLHB01 > UBA2224. The sequence goes on from JAAYAQ010000317.1 coordinate 2,391, forward strand.
CGCTGTACGCCCAGCGTAATACGGCCGCTGTGCGGCGCCATGCGGTACTCGTACTGTTGAGAGTAGCGTGTCATGTGCAGGCGATCTGGCGGTCCCTGGCGGGTTGGCGCGACGGGCGCGGCCCTGTGTTTTCTGAGCTCATGCCTATAGCCTGACACATTGGCGCGGCGGACACAAGCGAACGCCCCGCGGACGCCCGGCCGCGCGCCGCGCACGCCGTCCGCCGGCTATGGCTCGACCAGCATGGCGCTGAGCGGAAACGCGGGCACCGGACCGCGCCGGGACCAGGGAAGATAGATGTAGCGGACCCGCCCGATGATGTCCGCAACGGAGACGGTGGGATCGGCCCGCAATTCCGCGGGGATATCCGGATTGCCTTTTGCATTGGCCCAATACGAGCTGTCTTCGCTGTCGTTCCGGTTATCGCCCAGCACGAATACGCGCCCCTCGGGCACCATCACGGGCGGAAACACCTCATATACCATGGGTTCCTTGATGTACGGTTCGGACGCGTATTTCCCGTTGATAAACAGTGCGCCCGCCTGAATGGCGACCGTATCTCCTCCGACGCCGATGATCCGCTTGACCAGGTTGCCCCCGTCAACGACCGGATCCCGCATCACCACGATCTCGCCGCGCTGGTATTCGCCCGCATTCAGGGTCAGCAGATAGTCGCCCCGGTACAGGGTGGGCTCCATGGAATCCGACGGGACCGCGAAAAACCGCATGCCCCGTACAAATCCCAGGTAGCAGATCACCACCGAGCAGCAGATGATCACAATGTAAAAGGTGTAGCGGGCGCGGGAGATTCGCCGTTCTTGATTCATGGTACGTCAATTTCCCCGGATGCTGCGGACTAAAGCCCGGACTTCAGGTTCGCGGCGACTTCACTGTCGGGGCGGATCGTGAGTGCGGCGTCAAGGCACGCCAGGGCCTTCGTCTTGTTTCCGTCCGCAATCCAGACCCGCGCCTCGTTCAGCCACGTGAAGAACTCCTCATCGGTTGTGCGGGCGTTCTGGCGCGCCCACTGCCATGCGCGGGCGGCCTCGCGCCAGTCGGCCTTCAACTGAAAATTCTCGGCCGCGAAGAAGTTCACCGCGTAATCCTGGATCAACTCGTAGTCCTGGCCCAGTTCGGCCGCCTTCTTCGACATCTTCATGGCGGTCCGGTAGACTTTTTTGAGGCTCCACTGCCGCTGTTTCGCCACGTCCGGAAACTGCGTGAGATAAATCTGGCACAGGTTATACAGATAGTCCGGATTGTCCGGCTCGAGTTCCAGGGCCTTATCGAAACACACCAGTCCACGGGTCAAATCGCCCGTGTGGGAGTAATGGATCCCGAGATTGTTGAACACCTCGCTCAAATCGGGGTGAAGCGCCGCGGCTTTCTTCCACATCATGATCGCCTTGGTGTGGTCCCCCTGATAATCGTAGATCAGTTCGCCATAGTACGTAAGCGCCCGGCCATTGTCCGGATACCGTTTGAGCGCAAACGTGTAGGCCTGTTCGACGAGGGCCAGGCGTTTCTTGGCCTCTTCCATCTTCTCCGCGGCCAGGTCCTGGTCGCCCGACCGGGCCAGTTCCTCGGCCAGGTCCATGTCCCAGTCCGCCAGTTCGCACTGAAGGCGATCAAACCCGCGCACCGCGTCCAGCAGACCGGCCTCGTCGCCGGCCAGCGGCTCGAGATGGACGAGTTCCGGGGGAAGCTGTGCAAAAGCGGCCGTGGCCCCCGCCCCGAGACTCAGAAGCACTGCGAGAATCACCTGTTTTGCCATGGCTCTCATTTCTCTCACTGCGGCCCGTGCCGCGTTTGGCCCCGCCACTATAGCATGCCGGGCGATTTCACGGGCAACCTGCGCGGCCGCCCCCGGGATGCGTCCACACGAAGGCATCCACGTCGCGCAGGGGTTCGAATCCCAGACGCAGATAGAGGTCGCGCGCCGGGTTCCCTATAGTAACGCCCAGGGCCGTACGCTTCATGCCCCGTTTCAGGAGACAGGAGGCCAGATCGCCGATCAGTGTCCGGCCGAGTCCCTGATTCTGTGCGTCCGGCCGGACCGCCACCTGCAGCACAAACCCCACGCCCGGCGCCACCTCGCACCCTACAATCACCCCCCGAATACCGTCGGGGCCCCGCACCACCCGCACGTATTCCGGCAGGCACGGGCCGTACGCGCCCTGCAACGCGCCCCGCACGTATTCTTCGGCCGAAACCGCATCCCGCACATCGGGATGCAGCTCGCGTTCCGGATGCCGCTTGTAGGCGTCCGCGATGGCCGCCGCCGCACCGCGCAGGTCCAGCGGCCCGCACGGGGCCGAACGGGAAACCCCCGTCCCAAGGTTCGAGAGCAGTTCCGTGTTTGCCATCATCAACTGGCGGGGAAATGCGGTAAACCCCAGGCGTTCGAAGCTGCCGCGCAGGTCCAGCTCGCAGAACGGGATGCATTCACAATGGATGGCGCTCACCCCGCCCGCGCGCAGAACGCGCACGGCCTTCCGAATCAGGCGGCCTTCGACGCCGGTGCCTTGGTAGGGGCGCAACACATGAATGAAGGGCAGCCGTCCCCGGTCGTCCCGGCACAGGGCCATGGCCATCCCCGCGGCCGCACCGTCTACTTCGGCACAGTACGTGACCACGTCATTCGCGCGCATCGTGGCCTCCACGGCCTTCGGGGCGATCCGGCGGTAGGCCGCGCCGGCGGCCTCGCCGTACAATGCCGTCATCCCTTCCGCGACATCGTGGATGTATTCCGGGAAGTTGCCGGGAGGCGTCAGGATCGACTGAATGCGCACAGCGTATCTTCCCCTCTGGAACCGAGACGTTCCCCGCCATCGCTGGCGAACAGAACCACCATACTCCATTCCGCCGGACAGAGAAAGCGTTGGCGACGGGCGGGTGAAGCAAACGCGCTGTGGTCTCGCCTGGCTCGCCCGTTCCCGGATGCCGGTTCGAACGGGGACCCGCCGTCAAGGCTGCATCCGTTTGTTTGCCTCGCCGATCAGATCCAGCAGATAGGCGCGGTCGTTGCCGGGCGTGATGCTGAAGGTGTCTTTCTGATGTTCAAGGTCGTACACCCAAATGGCGGCCAGGGGCACGCCGCTGGTGACAAGCGCATCGAGAAGCACCTCGTTTTCGTGTCTGGGGCCTTGGGGCCCGGCGTGCTTCCCGTCATCGGCCGCGCCAAACTCGCCCACGAACAGAGCCTTGCCCGCTCCCCGGCAGGCGGCCACGGCCAGCGACAAAAGCTCCTGATAGGTTGTTCGGCCGCCGAAACGCGCCTCCGGGTCGAACGGATACACGTGCGTTGAAACCAGATTGACCGGGTCGGGACTAGTCAGGATGAGGCGTTGTTGAAACTGTTCGCGGGTATCGGGCGTCCA
>JAAYAQ010000318.1 GCA_012719295.1 Candidatus Hydrogenedentota bacterium
ACCAGTTGCAGCACCGGCGCCATCTGCGAGCCTTCCGTCTCAGCGAGCGCCTGGCAGGCCGCGCACTCGCAGTGGTTGTCCCAGTCGTTTTGCGAAACCGAATACACGAAGGCGTCCGGGTCCGCGGCGATGCGCTTCTTCAACTCCTCGGCGACCAGGCGCACCACGTCGGGGTTGGTGCAGCAGAGCTGGGTGCGGTCTTTGACCCGCTTGCCGCCGATTTCCGAGAAGTACTCCGGATGTTCGTCAAACCAGGTTTCGGGCGGCACGAGCACATTGAACGTGTGCACGAACATGCCCGCGCCGAACCGTACCTTGCCGCCATGCTTCTCCTCGAGCGAGGCCGCGCTGCTGTTCATCCGGTTGCGCGCGCACCAGTCGCCGTCAAAACAATCCAGCACGAACGGTTCCCGGTATTCCAGTGCCGGGACCCGGGTTTCGTTCAGCGCGGCAAGTTTGAGCGTGGGCTTCTTGGGGATGCGTTGGACCCGCGTCGTGAACCATTTGCAGCCCAGGTGGTCTTCGAGCAGGCCGTATACGCCGTACATGTTCCCGCGCAACGCCCCGCCCGCGATCACCAGGTGCGGCCCCGCCGTCCGGATGACATAGCCTTCGTCGCCCAGCGCGTCGAAATCGACCCGTGTGTCGAGCTGGCGCAAGTGTTTGCTGTCGCCCAGGATGATCTCGTGCGCCCCCATCGGCACGGCATCGGTCTGCACCGGGAAGACCGCCCCCGTGATTTCGCGCAGGTAATGCTGGAGTTCCGCCGCCCCGTGCAGGGTCGACGGCGACGCATCCTCCGCGATGACGATGATGAAATCCGTCTGCCCGCGCTCCGCCAGCGTCAGCGGACGGCCTTCCGGAAGCGTTCCCAGCCGTGCACAGCCGCCGCACGTCAGGACGGCGGCAAGCGCCGCCGACAGCATCGCAACCCAGTGACAGCACTTCCCCATGAGACCGCCCTCCCTCTCGCTGAATGCAGCGGTAAATACTCTACTGCGCCGTGGCATCCGGCGCAAGCGCTTATGCAGGATATGCGGGCCGTTCAGCCCGCCCCCTCAACAGTGTGCCGCGCAAAAAACAATCGCGGGCGCGATCGCTGAGGACCGGGCCCGCGCAAACGGTGCCGGGGTCAGTTGGCGGCGTCTTCGATGGCCTGACCGCCCTTCTGGAGATCCCGGCCCACCCCTCGAATCGTATTACACCCGGAAACGCTTATCACGGCAAACACGAACGCAAGCGTGGCCGCTGTTAATTTCAACCATTTCATGTTTTGTTCCTCCTGGCCTCCGTGTCCATAGGATAGGAATTGCGGCCGGTCGAGTCAACCGCACGGAGGCGATCAGCAGGTCACGTGAAACATGGCGACCACGTCGCCCTCGGCGGCGTTCCAGGCGGCGATCGCCTGGGGCGTCGGCTCGATGTCCACCACGCACTCGCGCCGGTGAAACCAGGCCAGCGCTTCCGGCGACAACGTGAGCGCGCCGTACTGTCCCGAGCCGATGATGGCCCGCGCCGCACCTTCCCGGTAGATATGTTTGGCTTCCTCGCGGGAAACCCGATGGGACGAGCCGGTCTCTTCTTTGGACAGCCTCTTTTTGCGCTTCTTGACCTCGCCCGTGAGCCGGATCACGATGTCATGGTCGTAGGTCTTCCCCTCGACCGTGATGCTCCCGAACGACGTTGCATCAATGCGGGGTTTCATGGCATGCACCTCCGCGGATCGCGCCCATTGCCGCCTGGAATACAGGCTAGACCCGCTCCGCCGCCCTGTCAAGACAGCCGCACGGGGACCAGTTGCAGCGTGTCCGCAATCGGCGTACATTCGGTGGTAAGGTTGTACGTAGGATGGTTAAACGGGGGAGGTGCGACACGCCATGATTATGACCCTGTTGATATGCACGGCGCTTGCGGCGGCGGCCACTGAAAACATTCTGCCGAATCCGTCGTTCGAAGACGTGACGGACGGCACGCCCGCCGGCTGGGACACGCACGTCTGGGGCGGCGACGCCGTGTTCGACGTGGCCGGTACCGGGCACTCCGGAACGCATTCCGTGATGATGCGGTCGGAATCCGGCGCCGATACCACGTGGGGCCTCGAAGTCCCCGTGAAACCGTTCTCGGTGTACCGCCTTTCGGGATGGATCAAGACCGAGAATGTCGTTGCTGCCACGGGCGAAGGGGCCTTGTTCAACCTCCACACCATGCCGTACAAGACTCAGGCCCTCACCGGCACCCACGACTGGACCCGAGTCGAGCTGACCTTCGAAACCGGCGAACAGGACGCCGTCCTCTTCCATTGCCTGCTCGGCGGGTGGGGGCTGGCCACCGGCACCGCATGGTATGACGACGTGTCCATCGAGCTCATCGAGGAGGGAGGGCCCGAGGTGCAGGTGACCATCGATGCCGCGAAAACGGGCGCGCCCATCTCGAAATACATCTATGGCCAGTTCATCGAGCATCTCGGCCGCTGCATCTACGGTGGCATCTGGGCGGAA
>JAAYAQ010000319.1 GCA_012719295.1 Candidatus Hydrogenedentota bacterium
AGCGCCAGGGACGCATGGTTGCGCAGGCGCGTGACCACCGCCTCCGCCTCGCCGCGCACGCGGGCCAGAAACGAATCGGACTGCGGGTAGCGGCAGCACGCGAACACAAAATCCTGCCAGACCAGGATGCCTTTTTCATCGCACAGGTCGAAGAAGGCGTGGTCCTCGTACACGTTGCCGCCCCAGCAACGAATCATGTTGCAGCCCAGGTCGTCCGCCAGCGCCATGGCATCGGCCAGACGCTGCGCGTCGCGGCTGTGGAAGGCGTCCAGGGGTACCCAGTTGGTTCCGCGCACCTGAATGGGCACGCCGTTGACGCGGAACAGGAAATGCCCGGCGGGGTCGGGGGGCTCGTCGTAGCGGCCCACGGGGAATCCCCGGGCGCCCGGGGCGGGGGGCGTCCCCGCGTTCGGGGTGCGCTCCAGGGCTACCGTGCGGAGCCCGATGCGGTCGGTCCGCTGTGCAAGCACCTGGCCGCCGCGCACCAGCCGCGCCGTGACCGCGTAGAGATTGGGGTCGCCGTACCCTTTCGGCCACCACAGGCGGGCGCCAGGCACGGGGATGCGGCACGCGTCGGCCGGAAACTCGAGCGGCCACGCATACGCGAAGCGATGGTCGCCGCAAATCCCCTCGAATTCCACCGAACAGCCGAGCAGGTCGGGGTCGGGAGCCCGTACCTCGAACATCGCCGCCAGCACCGCTTCCCGCGCGTTGATCGCGAGGGTGCGGTAATAGATCTGCTCGAATCCGTACGCAGGGCGCGGTTCCAGGCGCACGCCGCGCCAGATGCCCGCCGAGACCGCGCGCGGCATGATGTCCCAGCCCCACATGTGCGGCGCTTTACGGACGTGCAACCCTTCCATGCGGTGTTCCCAGCTCAGCATCGAGGCGTCGTACGGATAGCGGCGGGCGTGGAGCATCGCCGCTTCGATGCGGACATGCACCTGGTTCCTGCCGGACCGCAACGCACCACCCGCCTTGAACCGCTGGGGGATCAGCATGTTGTCGCTCCGGCCGATCTCCTCGCCGTTAAGCCAGACCGTCGCGTAGGTGTCGAGGCCTTCAAATACCAGGTCCCAGTCCCCGCAATCCGTACCGCCCTCGAACTCGAACTCCCGCGCATACCACCATTCACAAGTCTCCAGGGGGCGCAAGAGCCGGATATTCCCGCCGAAAAACGGGTCGGGCAGTGTGCCGGCGCGCACGAGATCCAGTTCCACATTGCCGGGAACCAGCGCGGACACGCGTGCCGCATCGCATCCCGCCAGTTGCCCGGGATGTTTCGGCCCGTCCGGCGACGTGTGCAGATACGTGAGTGACCAGGTTCCGTCCAGAGAAATGCTTTTCATCGGCCGTTCCATACCCTCAGTGCGGAGCTTCGTTGTGGCCATTAGCATAGTGGTTTGACCCGATGTCAAATCAAGTCGCTTGACGATTCCCGCGTTTTCGGACGAATATAGAGGCCTGCCCGGTGTAGTCTTACCGGGACACAGGACGGACGAGAGGGGACTGCCATGCCAGGGTTCGATCCGTATGACAGAGGCCGCGGCGGCCTCGATCTGGACCAGCTGCTGAACGGGTTCCTGACCCTGCTCCACATCGCCACGGCGCTTTTCGGCGCTGTGCTGCTCGTCGTCGCGTTCGTGTTTGCGCTTCGCGTCTTTGACGTGGTGGAGAACTTCGTGGCGCACCCCGACCGGATGGCCGAGTATGTCCGGATCATCCGTGCGAATGACAAGTTGTTGCCGCCCGTCGAGGAACTCTCC
>JAAYAQ010000320.1 GCA_012719295.1 Candidatus Hydrogenedentota bacterium
GCGGGCCTGCCGCAGGGGGACGCCGGACCGCTTGCCGTCACGGCAGGCGTCTCGCAACCGCCCGGGCCGCCTCTTCAGGCTGGCGGTGAGGTTGTGGAGTCCCACGCGCCGCAGCAATCGGCGTTTGGCGAATCCATGACCCAACTGGCCGTCAAGAGCGTCCGGTACCTGGTGTCGGAGGGCGAGCGTGCGCTTCGGATCCGGCTCGTGCCCGAGTCGCTGGGCGAAGTGCGCGTGGAACTCGTGTCCGTGCGCGACGAACTGCACCTGAGACTGGTCTCGGGCAGCGCGTCCGTCCGGGAGGCGATGGAAAGCGGCTCCGATGCGCTCCGGAATGCCCTGGCGAAAGACGGCGTCAATCTGGTCCGCGTGACCGTCTCCGCGGACGGTGCGCCCTCCCAGGGCAACAGCAGTTTCGCGGGGCGCGGCCAATGGGCCGATGACCAGCCGGCTTCCCGGTATGCGGGCCCGGCAGCCCAGCCGTATCGCGACCCGGAGACGGCCGGCGCGGGTCATGCGGCGCGCGCCGCCTGGCACGAAGGAAAGCTGAGTGTATACGCATGACCCGTCAGGTCGTGCGGCCTGGCACGCAGCTAAGACAACCACAACGAAAGGAGCAATGTATGAACGCGCTCGTTGCCGTTCGAGGCAATTTCGCCGGCGACCTGAGCCCCAATCCCACGGAACGGGCCAGGGCCGCCTCGGAATTGCAGTCGATGTCGAATGCACGCGTGGCGCACGTGCTGAAGAAAGCCGGACTGGTCTTGAAGAGCGAAGACGCCGAGGTGGTGCATGCGATCAAAAACGACCTCGATCGCGACGCGTTTCTCAGCCTGCTGGTCATGGAGATGCAGAATCAGGATCCCTTGAACCCGGTGGACAACACCGAAATGGTCGCCCAACTGGCTCAGTTTGCTTCGCTGGAGCAGATGAACAATCTCAACGAGAGTTTTGAATCCCTCAGCGGCAATATCGACCAGTTGAATTTCATTTCGGCCAGCGGGCTTGTGGGGCATGAAGTGACCGGCGTCGACGAGGAAGGCAACCTGGTCCAGGGGACCGTCCAGACCGTGCACCTCGACGAAAGCCTCGTCTACCTGAATGTGGACGGAACGCTGATCTCAATGGCCGGCGTCCTCAGCGTGGGGCACACGCCATGATCGAGCCCGTACAGTTCGCCACAGTGCAGGGGGCGGCCGCCGCGGGGCGTCTTCCCCAGGCCCCTGCGAGCGTCCCGCCCGCGTCCTTCTCGGACGCCCTTGCCCGGGCGCATCGCGCGCAATCGGCGCTTCGATTCTCCGCGCATGCCGCCCAGCGGCTTCGCGAGCGCAACATCGCGCTCTCGGAAGCCGACGAAACCGCGCTGCGCGAAAGCGTTGATCGCGCGGCCGCCAAAGGCTCGCGGGAAACCCTACTCCTTACCGAAAACGCGGCGTTTGTGGTGAGCGTCGCCAATCGGACCGTTATCACGGCCGTTCCCCGCTCAGACATGGGGGACGCCGTCTTCACCCACATTGACAGTGCCGTAGTCGTGGCCCCTGGCCCGGCTCGGAGTTGAGAACATCAAGGCTACGGGCCGGACCCCGTTCGGGGAGGCCCTCGCGCCGCCGAGCGATTGACGCGGCGCGGCAGCAGGAGGGTATACACAATGGGTACTGCTATCTACACGGGCGTCACGGGCCTGCAGACGCATCAGCGCCGCATGGATGTGATCGCCGCCAACATCGCCAATGTGAACACGCCGGGGTATCGTGCCGCGCGTGCGCTTTTCCAGGACCTGTTCTCGCAGACCCTGGAAGGCGGCCGCGGCCCCGTGGACGGGTTCGGCGGATCCAATCCGGTGCAGATCGGGTTGGGGGTTCAATTGGGCACCGTGGACACCATTCACACGCAGGGTTCGTTGCAGACCACGGGCAACAATTCGGACCTCGCGATTCAGGGCACGGGTTTCTTTGTCCTGAGCGACGGGAGCAGTCTGTATTACACCCGCGACGGGTCGTTTACGCTGAATGCCCTCGGCCAGCTCATCGATCCCGCCACGGGAATGCGTGTCCAGGGGTATCTGGCCGATGAAACCGGCGAGGTGAATGTCAGCGCGGTCCCCACCGACCTCGAAGTGCCCGTCGGCGGCACGTCCATCGTGCGGGCCACCGAACAAGTCATGGTCCGGGGCAACCTCGACTCCCGCGCCGTCGCGGGCGACACCGTTCAGCGCCGGGTCAATGTGTTCGATTCGCTCGGCACGCCCCGGGAATTGCTGACGACCTTCGAGAAGATCCCCCAGGTGAACGTCGGCGGCACCAACTACAATGCGTGGTCCTATATCGTCGAGTACACCAACTCGGATACGCCTCCCGGGACCACCCAGGTCGGCGAGGGCGTGGTCCTGTTCGATGAGGAGGGCAA
>JAAYAQ010000321.1 GCA_012719295.1 Candidatus Hydrogenedentota bacterium
CCCGACCAGCCGGGCCCCGTCGTGTGGGTGTATCCCTTCGACGAGTACCACGACATGACCTTCGGGGATGCGCCCCGCGTGGACGAGGTGTTGTTCGGCGACTGGTTCATGCGCCAGGCGGTCAATACGGGGTTCCCGGTCAACACCGTCATCACCACCGCGAACCTTTCCGGCGCCCTGGCCGCGCGGCCGGACGTGTTTCGCGAGTCGGTGCTGGTGTCGATCGTGCCGGACGCCGCCTCAGGGCTTGAGAGCGCCCTCCTCCGCGTGGTCGAGGGCGGCGGAAACGTCCTTCTGTACGGCCCGCTGGCGCATGCGGGCGATGTGCTGCTCGCCGCGTTGAATCTGCGCCGTGACCAGCCCGTCGACGGGGAGCTTCGGCTTGAGCTGCGCGGCGATCCCGACATCACGCACCGCATCCCGGTGCCCACACGAACCCGTCACCGCGCGCTGACGTGCGCCGGGGGCGTCGAATCCGTCCTGGCCGATGCTGGCGATGCGCACACCGAGGTGCGGGCCGTGGTCGAGGGCGACGCCGGCCGCCGCGTGATTGCCCTGTCTCGGAAGCTGCCCGAATGGAACGGCGGTGTGCTGGCGTGGGTCCGCGGAACCAACTCGAACCATTACCGGCCAGGAGGGCGGCTTCTGGCCACCGACCCGCCCAACGAATGGTTCGCGGGCGAACAGCTTATGCGCCACATGCTGACCGCGTTTGGCTATACCTTTGCGGTGGACCGCCGGGAGCCCGCCGACCGGGCGCCGATGGTGTGCGTCGCGCGCTGCCGGAACGGTTTCTTTTTCTCGGGGTATCATGCCGACACCACGGTGACGCTGCGGCTGCGCTTTCCCCACGGCGCGCCGCTGCTGGTGGGATGCGAGACGATTCTCGACGGCGGCTGCGCCACCTACACCATGCCGCGCGCGTGGCACCGCGAATGCCGGGTGTTTGTGGAACAGGCCGACGGCAGCAAGCTGTCGTGTCTTGAGATGCTCCCCGGGCACTACGGGGTCCGGCGGCGCACGCAAATCCGCAACCTGCAGAATGCGACCGTGCGCTTCTTCCCCGAGACCGGAACCGAAGACCGGGTGACCATGGTGGTGAATTCGCCGTATCCGCACGTCAAGAACGCCATCGAATTCAGCCGGGAGGACGGGCCTCTGGGCCGCCATTGCGTCGCCCATGATGTTTCCGGCACACTGATTATCTCGTGGTGAGGTCACCGCAGGGTCCTGTCCCCGGCGCAGGACGTGAGATTCGGGGGGCGGGTGACGGAAGACGTGACAACATTCTCTCTGTTGTGCCGGAGCGGCGGAGCGTGTGCCCGCTTGTTCCTGGCGCCGGGGTTACGGGCCCTTTCCCCTGATCTAGACGCGGAGGCATGCCGATGCGCATTCCACAGCGGCAGAAACTCGAAAGCGAATACCACAACCAGGCCGCGACGTTCGATGCGGCGGCGCGGCGCCTGCTCAGCCGCCTGCAGCGGCTGATTGCGGCGCAGGGCATCAACGCCTCGATCAAATACCGGGTGAAATCGTTCGACAGCTATTTCGACAAGCTGCTGCGCTTGCGCAGAAGCGGCGCAACGAACCTGGTTGTGACGGATGTCCTCGGTTTCCGCATCGTCTGCCCGTTTCTGTCCGACCTTGACGCGGTGCAGCGGCTGATCGAGGCGCATTTGCGCGTGGTCGAGGCCGAAACCAAGGGCGCGGAGCATTCGTTCCGCGAATTTGGCTATTCGTCGATCCACCTGATGGTCGATCTCGGCAATGACATCAAGTCCCGGCCGCTCTACGCGACGCGCCGCGTCGCTGAAATCCAGTTGCGGACCATTCTCCAGGATGCCTGGGCCGAAGTGGAACACGAGCTGGTGTACAAGTCGCAGGACACCCTGCTCGACGAGCCCATGAAGCGCAAACTGGCGTCCCTCAACGCCACCCTGACGCTGTCGGACATCATTTTTCAGGAGATCCGTGAATACCAGCGCGAGGTGCAGCATCGCGAAAACCGGCGGAAGGCCAGCGTCGAGAAGGGCCTGCCGCCTTACCGGGCGGTGCCGTCGCTCGACGAAGAAGAACTGACGTTCATCCGGCAACGGGATGACCGGGCAATGGGCCTGGTTCAACACCGCAACGAACTCGAACAGCTCATTTTCGAGGCCCTGGCCGCCCACAGCAGCGACCAGTTCCCCAAGGCGGTCGAACTCTACTCGCGCGCGCTTCGCATGAAGACCAGCCGGCAGGTGCGGTCGATCATCTACAACCACCGCGGCATGGCGTACCTCGCCCTCTCCCAGTACCAGCGGGCGGAGAAAGATTTCACCTGCGCCATCCACTTTAATGCCGACAACTTCCGTGCCCTCAACAACCGCGCCCTGGCGTACCGCATCCGGCAGGCCTACAAGCATGCGCTCGACGACCTGGACCGCTCGCTCGCCATCAACGCCATCCAAACCGAGGCCTATTACATCCGCGCGCTGACCTATTGCGATCTCCAGGATCATTCAAAAGCCCTGCACGACTGCGAATACGTGCTCAACATCAACCCCGGCTTCGAACCCGCCCAGCACCTCAAAGATCTGATCCTCTCGCAGACCGTAAAGGGAAAGTGAACTGGCCGCGGCGTACGCGATGGCTGGATGCGGTCCCACGCGGCGGACAGGGAGGATGCGCCGAAGCCCGTGCACCGGAAGACGGTGAGCTGCCGGGTCAATACGTGAGCGGCCCGATCTCCCAGGTGCCCCGGGCGAAACGAAACTCCCGGGTAGCCCGGGGAGCCAGGTCAAACGTCTCCTCGGGAATCATGCCGTAATAGTACCCCTCGGTCGTTCTCAGGGTGATCTTGATGCTGTAGGTGCCGGGATACAGGTTGCTGATCAACCTCGACTCGTCCGGCAGGATTTCGCCCACAATGAGGTTTGTGCCCCAGTCGTCGTATCCCGAGCGTTGGAGGTAGACCCCGCGGACGTAGTCGTCGGTGGAATCGTTGTAGAGCTGGAGGCGGGCGTTGGCTTTCGGGTCGGGCGGGCATCCCGTCAAGACGAGTGCCGAAAGGATCCAGGCCAGGGTAATGGTCACTGCCAGCGGGTATCGCATTGCGTACTCCTTTCACCGGCGGGGCGCGGCGCCCCGATCAGGCCCAACCTCGTTCCAGTATAGCACCGCGCGGGCCGAGTCAAGGGAGATTCCGAGCCCCTCCACCCCGGTAGAGGAGCAGGCGCGTCCGGTGTGCCGGACCGGGCCGGCCGGTCAACGGAGGGATGCGCTGCGCTTCGGCGCCCAATCCGTGGTTTCACCGGGGCGCTTGTTTGTAATCCCCCCGCGCGTATGGTTTACTGCTGGCCTTGGCTGCCACCCCGGACACGCAGAAGGAAGGAACCTTGATGAAAGCCGGATTTGCCTCGCGGTGCATCACGCCCTTGTTGGGAAAGGAAATCCCCGGCCTCTTTGAGAGGCGGTTCGCGCTGGGGGTTCACGACGATCTGTTCGTGCGTGCCGCCGTGGTTGACGACGGCAAAAAGTGCATCGCCATGGTGCAGTGCGACGCCATCAAAATCTCGGCCGAGATGACCGCCCGCGCCCGGAAGACGGCCGAGGCCCTTTGCGGCATCCCCGGCAAACACTGTTTTCTTTCGGCCACCCATACCCATTCGGGCGGGCCGGTCTTTGGCTCGTTTATTTCCGAGGCGGACGCCGAATACCAGGAGTTCATCGCCGACCAGGCGGCCCACGCAATTGCCGAGGCGCACCGCGTGCGGCAACCGGTGCTGGCTGGAACGGGCGCGTGCCTGGCCGAACAGGTGGCCTTCAACCGCCGGTTCATCATGAAAGACGGCTCGCAAATCACCCATCCCGGCAAAATGAATCCCGATATCGAGATTCCCGCCGGGCCCGCCGACCCGACCGTCACCGTGGTGGCGTTTCGCGCTGCCGATGGGACGGAACCTATCGGGGCCATCGTCCATTTTGCGTGCCACGCCACGCATATGAACGGCCTCCTGTACTCGGCCGACTATCCCAGGTACATCGTCGACACCCTGCGCGCGGTCTACGGCGAGGACTTCGGTGTGGTGTACCTGAACGGCGCATGCGGCGATGTCACCCAGGTAGATAACCAGAGCCCGCGCCCCGGCGAATTCGGCGAGTACTGGTGCAAACGCACGGGACGCGCCGTCGGTGCGGCGGCCCTCCAGGCGCTCGCGAAGATGGACTATTTCACGCAGGCCACGGTGGATGCGGCCGCCCGGAGCCTGTGGGCGTCCATTCGCACCAGCACACCGCAACAGGCCAAGGCCGCCCGTGAACGGCTCCGCACGCACGTGCTGGATCCCGGTGACATTGAAACCATCTACGCGTATTGCCTTCTGCGCGTCGAGAAGATGCGCAAGGCACGCCCCCGCGAACGGCTCGAAATCCTCGGGGTGCGCATCGCCGATGCGTGTTTCTGGGGCGTGCCCGGCGAGTATTTCCAGGAATACGCCATGAACGTCCGCAAAACCTCGGAATTCCCCCACACCTGCTGCGTCGAACTGGCCAACGGCTACTTTGGCTACATCTGCACGGAAGAGGCGTTCGCCGGCGGCGGCTACGAGATCCGCACCGCCCCGAGCAGTTATCTTGTCGAGGACACCGGCCGCCGCATACAGAAAACCGGCGAGCGTGTCGTCGCGGACCTGTGCCGCGCGGCACGCGCCGAGCTCGCCCGGCTTCCCCAGACACGCACCTGGGAGAGCAATGATCCCGACGACGCCCTCGGCGCCATTCACCAGATCAAGAAAAAGCCGTAATCCGCGGGAAGCACCCGGGAAGCGGCGGGTGCCGCGGCGTTTTCGC
>JAAYAQ010000322.1 GCA_012719295.1 Candidatus Hydrogenedentota bacterium
CGTGACTCCGCGAGCACGGCGTCGGCGCCTTGCTTCAGTTCGGCCGCCGCTTGTTCGGCCGTCTTGACGCCCGTCAGCACGCCGGCGAGCGCATTCTCGATGAGCTCGCGCACCTCTTGCCACCCGGGCACATTGGGCTCGGAACGCGCGAAATCAAGGCAATCGAAGGGCGCCTTGTTGTAAGGCCATTCCTCCCAGAACGCCTGCATGCGGGCATCCTGCGCCGCCGATTTCCGGATCGGCAGATAGCCGGTTCCCAGCGCCCAGCGCACGGTGACCTCGGGCGACGTGAAGAACTTCGTGAACTCCCACGCGACGCGCTGCTGGTCGGGCGTGGTCCGGAAGATGTTGATATTGGGGCCGTACAGCACCGTGTTCGGGTGCTCCGGGTCGGCTTGCGGAATGACGGTCATCCCCCAGGCGTCCGGCTCGATCAGCATCGCCGTGTACGTGCGGTGGGAGCTTGAACGAAAGAAGAAGGCCACCTTATCCTGCGCAAAGTCCGCCCGGTCATCGTACCGGTGGGCCAGGATCTGATACGCCAGGCCTTCCCGGCCGAGCGTCTCGTGCAGTTTCAACACGGCCAGCGACTCGGGCGAATCGAACCGGCTCTCCCCGTCGGCGTAGACCTCGCCCCCCATGCTGAAGACCATGCCGTCGAACGTGGACGCGTCCACCGCGACCGCATACGCGCTCTTGCCGGTCCGGTCCTTGATTTGGCGGCATTGCGACAGAAACTCGTCCCAGGTGCGCGGGGGCGCGTCGATGCCCGCCGCCGATAGAACGCGTTTGTTGAAATAGAGCATGAGGACGGATTTGCAGAACGGAAACGAGTACATGCCGTTATCCAGCGTGGGATACCGGTTGGTTTCGAGCACCACCGGGAAGAAATCCGCCAGTTCCTGCTCGCTCAACCCGAGCCCGGGGTCGGCGATCAACGGGTCCAGCGGCACAATGGCGCCGGCCTGCGCATACACCGTGGTCATGCTCTGGTACCCCACCGCCATGGCGGGCACGGTGCGGGCCTGGATGCTGGTCACGAGCTTGCGGAAGATCTCGCTGTAACCGCCCACATAGTCGGCCTTCACGGGAATGCCGTCGCGGTCCGCGTTGAATTCCGCGATAATGCTCTCCAGCAGTTCCCGGTTCTCGTCGGTCTGGCGGTCCCAGAACAGGGCGGCATTGGGATCGATGGGACGGAATTCGCCGCTGCCGCCGCCGCTCCCGCATGCCGGCACGAGCATGCCCATCCCCGCGGCCAGTACGGCCGCCGACACCACCGTCCTGAGGTTCATCCCTTGATTCCCGCGCTGATAGCGCTTTCCAGGAAATACCGTTGCGCCGCGAAGTATAGCCCCAGGGTGGGAAGAATCACAACGGTCGCCGCGCACATCAGCAGGTGTAATCGCACGCCTTCATCCGAGGAAAACAGCGTGAGCCCCACCTGCACCACCCGCATCTCGTCGCGGTCCGTCACCACCAGGGGCCACATCAGCGAATTGTAACTGCCCAGCAAAGCGAACAGCCCCACCGTCACCGCCACGGGCTTGACCAGGGGTGTCGCGATCCACACGAGAAACCGCAAATGGCCGCACCCGTCGACCTTGGCCGCGTCGAAGAAGTCGGCCGGCAGGCCCAGAAACGCCTGGCGCATCAGGAATATCGAGAACGCGTTGGCGCACCACGGCACAATCAGCGCAGCGTAGGTGTCTTTCCAATGCAGGGCGTTGATCAGCATGAAATTGGGGATCAGCGTGACCTCGAACGGCACCATCATCGTGGCCAGTACCAGGCTGAACAGCAGCCCCCGACCCGGAAAATCCAGCCGGGCAAAGGTGTAGCCCGCGAACATCGAGGTCACGAGCACCGACGCCGTCACGGCGAACGCGACCACAAACGAGTTATAGAAGTACGTCGCGAACTGCGGGGCTTCCTGGAACATCACCACGAAGTTGCTCCACATCGGCCGGGCCGGAAACAGATCGAGGCCTCCCAGGAGCGCTTCGGCCTCGCTCTTCAGCGCCGTCGAGACCATCCAGACGAACGGAAACGTCATCAGCAACGCGCCCGCCGTCAGAAGGGCATATATGGCCGCCTTCCGTGTCATTCGTAATGCACCCGCCGGCCCGCCACGCGCCACTGCAGGGCGGTCATGACCACGATGCCGAGCGCCAGCAGCGTCGCGACCGCGCAGCCGTACCCGATCCGGCCAAATTCGTAGAAGTTGGCGTAGATGTACACCGTCAGGTTCTGCGTGGTGTTCTGCGGCCCCCGGCCGTTGCCGGTCATCGCGTAAAAACTGTTGAACGCCTGAAACGCCTTGATGGTGCTTACCACCAGCAGAAAGAAGATCGTGGGCGACAGCATGGGCAGGGTCACGGCGCGGGTCGCCTGGAACCAGCCGGCGCCGTCGATCCGCGCCGCTTCCTCCAGGTCGCGGGGGATCGCCGTCAATCCCGCCAGGAAGATCACGATCATGAACCCGCTCGAATGCCAGATTTCAAACAGCATGATGCAGAACAGCGCCAGGCTCGGCCCGATGTCCGCGGGAATCAAGCCGCCGCTGAAAACCCACAGCGCGCCGCGCGATTCAAGCAGCCAGGACTTCGGCTGGAACCCCAGCCACACGAGAACCGAGTTCACGGGCCCGTCTTGCGGATGCAACAGCGCGGCCCAGACCGTCGCCGCAGCCACCACCGCCGTAATGTACGGCAGAAAATATACCGTGCGGAAAAAACCGCGCCCGCGCGCTATCCGGTACAACAGCGTCGCGACGAGAAAACTGACCATCATCGTGACGGGAATGGTGCCCACGACGTAGTAGACGGTCACGAGCAGGCTCTTCCAGAAATCGGGCTGGGTCAGGGCGCGCGAATAGTTCGCCAGTCCGATGAACGGCCGGTCCGGACGCTTCGAATTGAACAGGCTGAGGTAGACCGCGTAGAAAAGGGGCGCCATGCCGAACAGCCCGAGAATGGCAACGGCCGGCGACAGAAGAAACAGCGCCAGCGGCGCGTCGCGCCACCGCTTTCCGCGCAGGGCGTCGAACAGCGCGTCCAGCGCCGCCAGCAGCCGATCCAGCCCCTGTACCAGGGGCCGGTGCAGCGCGGCAAGCACCGCCAGCGCCCAAAACGCAACCACAACCCGCAACCACACGGCCTGCTCTTCCCCAATCCCGCGGCATCCCCGCGTAACCAATGGGGATTACCGTACGGGGAGCGCCGCCGCGATGTCAATACGCGCGTGTCCCTGGTCCCGCCGGCGCCCGGCATGCGCACTCAGATCCTGGCCTGCCACAAGCGCCGGTTTTCACGGCGCCGGAAACCCAGGTCGCTTGTGGTCACACCCCCAATTCCGGGCCCTGCAGATACCTTGGTTGCTGCGATAACCACAAGGCCCCTGTTCAAGCGCTCGCAAAAAAGCCGCCGCTTGTGGTCAACCCGGCAAACCCGCAAGCGTATCGATCAATCCTGCGTGCGCATACACGGGAACCGGACGCCCCCAATCCCTGGCTGACGCGAAGGCAGATTGCTCAAGGCGCTTGGGATGCCGGGCGCTGGAGCTTTTGTCGGCTAACCCTTGTGGTAAAAAAGAAGACCGTTGTGCCATCCGGGGCGCCGAGGGCGCGGCAGCATGCCAGAGACGTGACCCCGAGTCCCGATCCCGATCGCGAGGCCGCTGGCATCTTCTCCGAAGCGCCGTTGGCGCACCCGATGCGGATACGGCACCGGCCTTGCGGAGGTTTCCTCACGTTATCCGGATTTGGGGATGCAACGGGATCTTGCCAAATGACCGCCGGGTCTTGCACCATACACCCAACAACCCGGTGAGGTGAGACCATGCCGTTCCCGATGCTGAC
>JAAYAQ010000052.1 GCA_012719295.1 Candidatus Hydrogenedentota bacterium
CCGCGACGGACGACCCCGCGGCGGTAGACGACGCCGCACCGCCGGCCGACGCGAAGGAAACAGATCCGTGGGTTGCGGAACGCGTCGAGGTGGAGGTGGGCCTCGAGGACAGCGATGAATCAGAAATCGTTGCGGGATTGAGCGAAAGCGATCTGGTAGTGACCCTGGGGCAGCAGACCCTCAAACCCGGAACGCGGATCAGCATCACGACGGCAGAGAAGGAATTGGCCAAGAGCGCGGGATTGAGCGCAGAAGAAGCGCTGAAAGCGGCGGAAGAAGCCAAAAAGAAGAGAGAGACCCCCCAGGCGTCGAATCAGCGGCACCGCCGGTTGCCGTAGCCATCGCATGATCCGTTTTTTGAGCGTGGCCGGCGGGGCGTTCTTTGTGCGCATCACAGCGCGCGGTGACCTTAGGAAGTGTCAAACATACGTATGAGCGAAGCGCAGTCCCCTCCCACAGAGCAGTACCGCCTGGCCATCCGCCGCCCCGTGACGACCGCGATGGTGTTTTTGACGCTGGTGGTGTTCGGCTGGAAATCGTATGAAGGTCTTTCCATCAACCTCATGCCGGACATCTCCTACCCCACGCTTACCGTACGCACGGAGTACGAAGGCGCGGCCCCGGAGGACGTGGAAAAACTGCTGACGCGTCCGCTGGAGGAGACCCTGGCGATTGTGCCGGGCATGGTGCAGATCAGCAGTGTGTCCTCGCCGGGCCTGTCCGAAATCGTGCTTGAATTCACGTGGGACACGGACATGAACACGGCCCAGCAGGATGTGCGCGACCGTCTGGACCTGTTTGAGCCGCCGGAGGAAGTCACGCAGAATCCGGTCATCCTGCGCTACGACCCGACGCTCGACCCGATCATGCGGGTAGCCATTGTGGACACGTCCGAGGACGTTGCCCGGCAGCAGGAGCGCCTGACCCAGATTCGCGAGTCGGCGGAACGTCATATCAAGAGCGATCTGGAAGGGGAGCTGGGCATCGCGCAGGTGTTGGTGAAGGGCGGACGCGAAGAAGAGATCCAGGTCCTGGTTGACGCGCAAAAGCTGAAAAATCTCGGCCTGAACCTGGACAGCATCAGCAACTCTCTCGCGCAGCAGAACATCAACCTTTCAGGCGGACGGCTTAAAGAAGGGAAGACGGAATACCTGGTTCGGACGGTCAATGAATACAAGACGGTGTCGGAAATCGGCGACACGCTGATCGTAACGCCGGCGGGCATTCCGATTGCGTTGTCTCAGGTCGCGGAGGTCATCCAGGGGGAAAAGGACCGCGACACGGTTGTTCGGCTGAACGGCGGCGAGGCGGTGGAACTCGAGATCTACAAATGGGGCGACGCCAACACGGTTCAGGTGTGCAACAAGGTCAAGGACTTGTTTGGATTCGATCGGAAACTCAGTTTCTGGGAACTGGCGGCGCGGCGCGTTGAGCGGATGCGGAACGCCGGAGAGGAAGATGAAGAAGAGCGCCGGAGCCAGGATCTCCGCAAGACCTTGCTCTCGCGGCTTCCGGATCCGGAGCACAGCCAATTTGTGCTGGTCAGCGATCAGTCGCGTTTCATCGTGGCGTCGATCGAGGAAGTCCAGAATACCGCCATCCAGGGCGGTATTCTGGCGTTGATCATCCTGGCTTTTTTCCTGAAGCAACTGAGAAGCACCTTGATCATCGGGGTTTCGATCCCCATTTCGATTATTGCGACGTTTGTGCCGATGTACATGCGGGACGTGTCGCTGAACATCATGTCCCTGGGCGGCCTGGCACTGGGTGTGGGCATGCTTGTGGACAACTCGATCGTGGTGCTGGAGAGCATTTTCCGCTGCACGGAGGAGGGAGACGGCACGACCGACTCCGCGAACCGGGGCACCAACGAAGTGGGCGGGGCGGTAACCGCATCCACCCTGACGACAGTCGCCGTGTTCCTCCCTCTGGCGTTCGTAGAGGGCATCGCAGGGCAGTTGTTTGGCGATCTGGCCCTGACGGTGACGTTTTCGCTGCTGGCGTCGCTGCTGGTCGCGTTATACCTGATTCCGATGGTGGCATCGCGCCCGGCGCTCAGCCTGCTGGCGGACCGCGACGTTGTTTGGATGTTACGGGCGTACCACGACGGCCGGGGGGCCGGCAAGGGCCGCCTGGCCTCGGTGGCCGGCCTGGCGCCGCGCGGGGCGAACTATGTGGCGGCGTGGCTGGGAAAGGCCGCGCGCCACGATTTCCGGCCGCTGGCGGCAGCCTGGGGCGGACGCGGGCAACGCGGGGCTCTGGGCAACATTCTATCGGCCATGAAGAGTGTGGTGTTGGCGCCGTGCGTGCTGATCCTGTTCGCCGTGCGGGTATTCCTTATGATGCTCGTGACCCTGCTCGTCTCACTCGTCTTTCCAATTTCGCTGGTTCTGGTTGCGGTCCTCTGGGTCCTGAGCCGGGCCGTCCTGCTGCTCCTGTGGGTCCCGTTCTGGCTTTTCGAGACGCTCTTTAACGCGTTCCGGAAGAGCTATGAGCTGCTGCTGAGGTTTAGCCTGGGCTTCAGCGCCCTGGTGTTGCTCGCCATGCTCGGCCTGTCGGTGCATGCGGGATGGCTGATACCGCAACTGGGCACGGAACTGATACCGCCGCTGA
>JAAYAQ010000323.1 GCA_012719295.1 Candidatus Hydrogenedentota bacterium
CGCCGTTCCGCGTGCGCGAAACCGGCGAAGGTCTGGCCGTTGAGCTCCTGTCCGGGGACCGCGTGCTGCTGACCTCGCCGCCGGAAGGCCTGTGGTCGGTGGCGATGGACTGGCGCGACAAGTGGCCGGCCGACTGGCGGCATGCCCGCGCCGGCGAGATCGAGACGTGCGGCGAATGGACCGTGTTGCGCGGCACGGTGGAGACGCCCCGGGGCGCCTGGCGCGTATCGGACGCCTACCGGCCGGACGGCCGGGCGGTCAAATGCGTTCGCCGGTACGTCTGGGAAGGCGCCGAACCGGCTGCGCGCGTCACAGTGTCTGTGCGGTTTCAGACGCCCGGCGCGGGGGCGGGGGTGGTTTTGCCGGGGATCCTGTATCACGGCAATCCCTCGGGCGCGCGGAGCGGCCGGACCCCTGTTTACACCGGGACGCCGGGCGAAGAGGCGTTTTATGAAGAACACCGGTTTCCCATGCCGTTCGCGAGCCTCGAATGGCAGGCGGAGGGCGCTTTCCATGGCGCGGCCCTGCACGCGCTGCCGTCGCCCGCGCCGTACGGGAACCTGCCGGATCAATGGTGGTCGATGGGATTGCGTACGCTCGACACCGGCACGGAACTGGCCCTGTTGTCAGGGCCGTGCGCGTCCAACGGGCAGCGGAGCGTGGTCAAGGCCATGCAACCGGGATTCCTGCCGTACGACGAGGCGTATTTGAACGTGCCGCCCGGCGCGGTCATCGAAAAGACCTTCTGGCTCGAGGCGTATCCCGTGCCAGGGGAGGGCGCGGGGTTTCAACGGCCGGTCTGGACCAGCCTGGCCCTGTTCGACCCCTATCGCGTCGACGGGCTGCCGACATTTGCGGAGATCGTCCGGGCCAAATACCGCTTTTCCAACACCCGGTGGTACGAAGCGGGGGACGCGGCCGGCTACACGAAATACCCCGATAAACCCATCTATGTCATGGGCTGGTGCGGCCAGGCGGCCGCGCTCGGGTATGCCAACCAGGTGCTGGGACCCCGCCTGGGCGATCCGGCGGCCCTGGAGCGCGCGCAGAAGTCGCTCGATTTCCTGACGAATGCCGCCTTCTACGACGGCGGATTTCACACGTGGTACCACTGCGATACGGGTACGTGGGACCACCACGAGCCCTTGTCGCAGGGTCAGGCAATGCTCAGTTTCGCGAACGCCATCCAGGCCGCCCCAAAGTCCGGGCTGGACGATTCAACATGGCGCGCGTTTCTCGGCAGGGCCTGCGATTTCCACGCGCGGCGCATTCTGACCGACGACTGGAATCCCACGTCGACGGACGAGGCCTTTTTTATCGCCCCTCTCTGCGCCGCTTACCGGCTCCTCGGCAACGGCGACTACCTCCGTGCCGCGGAGAAGGCGGGGGAGACCTATGCCGCCCGGTCACTGTCCATGCGCGAGCCGTATTGGGGCGGAACGCTCGACGCGAGCTGCGAAGACAAGGAAGGCGCGTTCGCTGCGTTTCAGGGGTTTCTGGCCCTGTACGAAACGACGAAGGAGGCCCGCTACCTGGAATGGGCCCGGCACGCCTGCGACGTCACGCTCACCTACGTCGTCGTGTGGGACATCGATCTTCCCCCGGGGCGTCTGCGAGACCACGCGTTCAAGACACGCGGCTGGACCGCCGTATCGGTCCAGAACATGCACATTGACGTCTACGGCGTCCTGATCGCGCCATCCGTCTACAAGCTCGGCCTGCTGACCGGCAACGACGGCCTGAAACAGCTCGCGCTCGTGATGTATCGCAGCTGCGGACAGTTGATCGACCCGTACGGGAGCCAGGGCGAACAGCCCCAGCACACCAACTACGCGCAACGGGGCAAGATCGACAGCCCCTTCGGTCTGCGCGGCGGCTACGTCGAGGATTGGACGGTCTTCTGGATTACCGCGCACTTTCTGAATGCCGCGGCCCAGTTTGAAGAGATGGGCGTCGA
>JAAYAQ010000053.1 GCA_012719295.1 Candidatus Hydrogenedentota bacterium
AGATCGACATCGCCGGCCACCTTGACCACGCACACCTGACTTCTTTCTTCAACTTCTGTTTTCACGATGAGGCGTCCTGTCTCTTGCGTTTCCCGCCGCGGCCGCCCGCCGGCCGCCCGGCGCGGGGTTGCCCTGCCCTGATCTGGTTGTCGCGCCGGGCGCGCATGACCACCCGGTTGCCGCGCGTGCGGCCCGGCTCGAACACGGTTTCGTCAAACACGCGGTAAATCAGCCCCACGCCGAGTCCGCCCGGCCGGACATTCCGCCGGTTCGGGCGTTTGTGCGCGGCCGGCGCCACGCGGTCGCGCGGCGCGGGTTTCCCCGAATCGCGCAACTCGAATTCGAGGAACCGGTCGGTCGCGCCCATGGCCAGCACGAAGCTGCGCGCGGGATTCGATCCGTACGAATGGCGGATGGCATTGGCACAGGCCTCGTTGACCGCCAGCACGATCTCGTCCACGCGCCCGCTGGGGAGTCCCCAGCTCCGGGCGAAGCCCCGGACCAGCCCGCGGACGGCCTCGAGGGCTTTTGGATCCGCCTGCACGGTGACGCGTATTCGCCGTTCCATTCCCCTTCCGTCCTGTGTGGCCCGGGTCAACCGGAATACCGCAAGGCAATCATGGTGCAGTCGTCGTGCGGATGAGCCGGCGCGCAAAATGCCCGGACCGCCTGGTTCACGGCTTCGATGAGGCGCCGCGGGGAGGCTTCGGATTCCCCGGCGACGGCCTGCTCGATGCCGTGGATGCCGAATTCGACAAACCCGTCGTCTTCGCGCGCGGCGGCGCCCAGACGGGCCTCGACGATGCCGTCGGAATACAACAGGAGCGCTTCGCCGGGCTGCAGGGTCGATTGCACCTCGGTCCATTGGACCTCCTGCACCACCCCGAGGGGCGGCCCGCTCGCCTCGCCGAACGGCGTCAACCCGCTCTTGCCAATGCGCAGGGCCGGGAAATGGCCCGCGTTGGCGCTGGCCATGCGGCCGGTGTTGAGGTCCAGGGTGATGTAATGCAGGGTGCAGAAAATGCCGGAGTTGCTGCGCGCGGCGAGGTCCTGATTCAATGCGGTCAGCACCTCGGCCGGCGAGAGGATGGTCTGGACGCGCAGCCGGAACTCGGCGAGCACCTGGGCCATCGTGAGGGCGGCCCCGACGCCTTTCCCGCTGACATCGCCCACGAGAATGCCGACCCGGTCGCCGGCGGGCTGGACAAAGTCGTAGAAATCCCCTCCGACGACCTTGGCGGGCCGGGTTTCGCCGAAGACTTCAAAGCGGCGGGTGTCTTCGGGCCAGGATTTGACCAGGAACCCCTGCTGGATGGTCCAGGCATGCTCGATTTCCTGTTCGATGCGCTGTTTTTCGAGCATTTCGTGCTGGAGATGGACGTTTTCGAGCGCGAGCCCGGCGGCATTGCCGACCGCGGCCACGAGCAGCATGTCGTCGTCCGTGTACGGCTGATCGGGCCGGTTGCTGTCGACGTACAGGATGCCCGCCACGTTGTTCTGGCCGCGAATGGGCGCACAGATGATGGAGCGCAGATCGAGTTCGATGACGCTCTGGGCGAGGGTGATTTCCCGGTCCTGGCGGGTGTCTTGATACAGCACGCTCTCCTTGTCGCGCAGGACGCGCCGGGCAACGGTGTTGCTGACGCGGATCTCGCCGGGCCGGGCGTGGCGCAGGTTTCCCAACTCGAGCATGTGCACATGGCCGCATTCCGGGCAGGGCAGGAGTTCCGGACTGTCGGGGCCGGCGAAGAACACCGCGGCCCGCTGGGCGTCGATGGCGCTGCACGAAGTCTCCAGCACACGGTCCGCGAGGCCGCAGATGTCGTCGCTGAGCGAGATGTCGCTCATGAGCGTGCAGACGGCCCGGAGCATGGCTTCCTGGCGCGCTCCGATGGACGAGGGACGGACGTCGCCTTCGGGCCCGAGCACCGTGCCTTTGAACCAGTCGATGTGCGTGGAGGTGAAGCTCGATGGGGGCGGCTCCGGCGCTTCCTGTTCCTGCTCGAAACGGATGCGGGTTTCGCCGATGCGCAATACGTCGCCCGGGCGAAGCGGTCCCCCCGCCAGGAGGGCTTCGTTGCACGCCGTGCCGTTGGTGCTTCCCAGGTCGCGCCAGCAGAAATCGTTGCCGATTCGGGTGACCTCGGCGTGGCGGCGCGAAGCCGCCGGGTCGTCGATCACGAAATCGCAGTCCGGGGATCGACCGATCACCGCGAGGGACTCGACGGCGAGACGACGTACCGCGCCGCGCTCGTCGCGGCAGGTGAGATACCCGATTGCCACGCTCCGCTCCTCCGCCCGCCATTCTAGTGCAAAATGCCGGAATCACACCAACTTATTATGAAGGTATCCGGGGGCTGGTCATGGCGCTATCCGGCTGTGTTCCAAACCCGCACGAGGATGAGGCCCCTGCTCCGTATCGAACGATTGCCGAGGTAGGCTAACACCCGGCAACCAAGGCTTCTTCCCGGGATGCCGCCGCCTAATCCAGCATGACCGTCTTGCCTTCTCGGGCGGAATCGTGAACGGCTTGCACGACCTGCATGTACTTCAGGCCGTCGAGAAAATCGGGGTGATACTCGGCGCCGTCGCGAATGGCGCGGATGAAGTCGTGTTCGACCGGCCAGTCGCGCAGGTCGCACGCTTCGCCGGGACGCATCTCCACGGGCGCCAGCGGTTCGCCGGCCCGCGCGCCGTACAGGGCGTCGTCGTTGACGTCGTACACCAGCGAGCCCTCGGACCCGAAGATCTGGATTTCTTCTTCGCCGTGATGCACGGCGGCGCTGATGGTGTACTGGACCAGGAAGCCGGCCCGCATGCCCGCGGTGAACAGGACCTGGTCGGGGATGTTGACGCGCGCGGGCTGGCCGGCGGCGTCGAGGCGGGTCCGGGTGAAGGTCTGGGCGATGGCGTGGACGGTCCAGGTCCAGCCGAACCAGCGGTGGATGACCTCCGCGTACATGCCCAGGGTGTGCATGTTGAGCCCCGACAGGCGGTCGTCGTTGCGCCAGTGCAGCGGAGTCTCGGGCCGCGCGAAGGCGTCGGAGAAACTCTGCACCCGGACCAGCCGGATGTCGCCCAGGGCGTCTTCGCGAAGCAGCCGGGCTATCGTGGCATCGACCGAAAGCCCAATTGGCACGGGACACAGGGCGGCCACACGGCCGCTGCGTTGCGCCGCCTCGTGCATGGCCCTGGCCTCGCCGAGATCCCGGGCCATGCGCGCCTGGCAGAACACGTGTTTCCCGGAGTTCAGGGCCGCGATGCTGACGTCTTTGTGCAGGTACGGCCAGGTGCCGATGAATACCGCGTCAATGTCGTCGCGCTCGACAATTTGTTGCCACGAATCGCAGACCTCGGGGATGCCGAACTGAGCCGCCGCGCGTTCGCTCGATTCCCGGGTGCGGTTGGCCACGGCGACGATGTCCACGCCGTCGAGACGGCGAAGACCGGGCACATGCCGGCTCCTGCAAATGCCGCCCAGTCCGACAAATCCCACGCGAATCGTGTTCATGGCGGTCCCGTTTCCTCCCGGTTGCCGGCCGCGTACGGGGCGGGTTTGTTATTCACGCAGGGGCCTTTCCCCAGGCCGCCTGCCATCCGGCGCCCAATCCTCAGCATGCGCCTTTCCCGTGTGGCGCCGCAAGCCCGGCACGCCGCCGAACCTGGCGGGCGCGTGTTCAACGCGTCTATCGGGAAAGGTCGATGGGCCGGCCGTCGCGGCCGGTCACACGCACGCAGAACTGCCAGTCGGCGGCGCCCTGGAGCACCTTGATGAGCACGCGGTTCACGCCCGCGGTCAGCGATGCGTTGACCTTGTCCTCATCGACCGCCATTCCGCGGGCGGCGTTGGTCCCGTGAAGGCGCTGGCCATTGACCCAGAGTTCGCAGCCGTCGTCGCTGCCGATCTGAACGAGGACGTCGCGGGCTTCCGGGGAGGGCAGCTCGGCGTATGCGTAGGCCGCCACATTCTCGGCCGGGTCGAGCCGGGCGCGCAGCCCGATCACCGCGGGCACGCTGTCCGTTTCCGCGGCAAGCCAGGAGTAGGTTTTCCCTTCAAAATCGACCGGAGCGCTGCCCGTGCAGGCGGATTCGTCCAGGAACGAGCGGTTGAACGCCGTGCCGTCGGGGTTGGGGAACGGTCCGAGGATCTTCCAGTCGGTCAGGAATCCCTGGCGTTGCGCCAGCGCTTTGCGGCTGACGCCGAGGGCCGCGAGCTTCTCGACCGCCAGATTCGTAACGCGGGGGAACGAGGAGTTCTCGGCCGCGTGAAACAGGCGTTCTTTGGCCGCATCGGGATTGGTTTCGGCGGCGGCGCAGGCCACATAGGCGCACTGGGCCGCTTCGAGCCCGGCCGGGGTCAGCGCCGGGGGGGCGGCGGACGGTTGCGGCTGCCACAGGCCCAGGGAATCGAGGTGCGCCGTGGTGGCCTCGCCGGGAAGCTGTTCGAGGGCGGCGAAGGCGGCGACGGCATGTTTTTCGGACAGCCCGCTGCCCAGCAATTCCAGGCACGCGGACCGCGCGGCTTCGGTTTTGCCCGCGGGAATCATGGCCGCGATACGCTCAAACGCGACGTCGAGGGCGCGGGGCCGGGTCCATTCCGAACCCGTCCTGGCCACGATGAGGACGTCCTCGAAGGGGGGCGTTTCGCCGGCGAGGAGGCCGGCCGTTACGCGCACTTCAGGGGCGTCGTCGGCACGGGCCGCTTCCAGGAGACGCGGAACGGATTCGGCGTTCCGCTGCTGGAGGATCTGGAGCACCGCGGCCTTGCGGGGGGCTTCGCTCTGTTCCCAGGCGCGGGCGAGTTTGTCGTTGAGGCCTTCCTGGCGCGATTCAACCAGTGCGCGGAATGCCGTCGCGCTGACGCCCGGATGGAACAGGTAGCCCAGCGCCTGGGCGGCGAAGCCTTCGGAATTCGCGGCTTCCAGCCCGAGAATCGATTCGCTCAGGTGTTCCGGCTCGTTCGAATAGGCGGCGACGCTCTGGTAGATCTCGGCCGCTTCGTCATTGTGGCCCTGCTCACGAAGCCGGTACGCGGCTTCCAGCGCGGCCTGGACATACAGGACGCGTTCCTCGGGCGTGAACGAAGGCCGCCGCGCAAAGACCCGGTGCGGAGGCACGCCGAACGCACCGAGGGCGTTGAGGCACGCGAAGCCCACGCGGCGGTTCTCGCTGGTCTGCGCCAGTTCCGTGAGCGCGGGGATCGCTTCGGGGGCCTGCCGTCGCGCCAGGGCTTCGGCCATGCGAAGCTGGACCGCTTCCGAAGATGAGGAACGCAGCGCATCCATCAGCGCACGGGTGGCCGTTTCGCCGGGGATGCGTTCCAGGGCGATGCGCGCGTCCTCGCCCACGGCGGGGTCTTCGAGGAGGCCCGCCAACACGGGCACTTCGGCATCCGAGGCGGCGAGCCCGAGATAATGCAGGAGTTCGCGGCGGAGCTGTTCGTCCGTCGTGGTCTGAACGGCCTCCGCGAGCGCCTGGGCGACGGCGTTCCGTTCCTCCTGGGCGCCGGGCCGCCCCGCGTGCGCCGTGATCACGCCGATGGCGTGCAGCGCGGCCCCGCCAACGGCCGACCCTCCGGTTTCCGCCAACCGGGCCAGCGGCACAATCGCAGGCGCGCCGAGCGGCCCGGCCGATTTCCAGGCTTCGGCGCGCACGTCGGCGCTGGGGTCGGCAATCCGCGCGAGGAGATCGTTCAGTTCCGCGGCCTGCGCGGTCCAGCAGGCCAACGCGCAGGCGGTCATCAGGAAGCATTTCGTGTACACGCGACGTTGTGTATTGCGCATGGAGCAGTTCCTTATATGTGCCACGGGCCGCGGCCCGAGTTCCCCAACATGCGGTTCGCCTGTTCGTCGTTGATGAACCGTTCGCTGGCGTGGTCCCAGTCGAGGGGACGTCCCAGCCGGTAGGCCAGATTGGCCATGATGCACAGTTTGGCGACGTTGTGGGCGGGGGCAATGTCCATGATCGGCCGCTGACGCGACTTGATGCATTCGAACCAGTCCTCGTGATGGCCGGGACTCCGGTACACGGGCGCGCTGCCCGCCGGGGGTTCGTAGGCGTCCGCGCCGGAGACGAGGCCGCCGCCGTCGCCTCCGCCGACCGTCAGCGAGCCCTTGTCGCCGTAATAGACCGCGCCGAACTTGGCCTCCGTGCCTTCGGGCGCGTCGCCGGGCTGTTTCCAGACGATGGTCAGGTCGGGGTCTTTGAATTCCCAGGTGACTTCCATGGTGGTCGGGCAGTCGTACATCCCTTCGTGAGGCGGTTCGCCCACCGCCGTGACGCGCACCGGCCCCTTCTCGTCCAGGCCGAGAAACCAGCTGGCCAGGCTGAGCACGTGGGCGCCGCGGTCGCGCACCTGGCCCCCGCCAAACTCGAGGAACCAGCGGAAATTGAAGTGGACGCGGTCGGGGTTGTAGGGCACCCAGCGGGCGGGCCCGAGCCACAGGTCCCAGTCCAGATGGTCGGGCGCGGGCCCGTTCTTGGCGGGGTCGCCGCCGACCGGGTTTTCGTAATGCCAGCATTCGACCCGGGAGACATTCCCGAGTTCCCCGTTGCGCAGGTACGAGCAGATTCTCCAGGCGTTGGGCATCGAGCGGCCCTGCGACCCTACCTGCACGATCCGTCCGTAGCGGCGGGCCGCCTCCACCATGGCGCGGCCTTCCTCGACGGTCACGCTCGAGGGCTTCTCGACGTAGACGTCCTTGCCCGCCTCACAGGCCTGCACGGCCATGACCCCGTGCCAATGGTCGGGGGCGGTGATGAGCACGGCATCGAGGTCGTTGCGGTCGAGAATCCGCCGGTAGTCCTTGCAGGTCTGCGTTTCGGGGCGGGCGGTCTTCATGGCCTCGGCGAGCTGGTTGTTATCCACGTCGCAGATGATCGCGATCTGGTCGCGGAGGCGTCCGAGATGGTAGCGTCCCATGCCCCCCGTGCCGATCTGCCCGATGACGATACGATCGTTGGCGCCCGGTCTGCCGGGGGCGGCCAGTACGCCCTGGGGCAGCACCATCGGGGCCACGGCCGCCGCTGTCGCGCCCAGGAATACTCTGCGGGAAATGCGTTTTCGGGACATGTGCAGGCCTCCAGACCGGCCGGTGCCGGCGTTTGCCTTGTTCGAGGGGATCGTGTCCGGCAGAGCGGACCACCCTCGATTGCCTGAGTGAGTAGGGGAAAACGGGGCCTGTAATCAGGCGCCGCGGCTAAGCCTAGTCAAAACGCCCGCCGAGATCAACACGCGCGCCGCGCCGCACGCCCGCCGGGGGCGGCGGTCCCCCACGCGGCTGAAGACGGCAGGCGCGACACGTGCGCTGTACATGGCCGGCATCCCCACAATCGAGGGTGCGGGGCGGATTAAATGCGATTCCCCCCGCCGTGCCGGGTCTTTTGCCGGTCTCGGGCGCCTGTGATAGGATACGCCGGAGGCTGGAAAGGAGAGGGAATGCCATGAAACTGGGCCGATTGCGGAACCTGTGTTTGTTTCTGTGCATCGTGGGCGCGGCCTGCCAGACCACCCCGACCGCGCCGCCGGACACCGAAGCGCCCATCCTTCCCGCGCCGCGGGGGTATCAACCCATGTCCTATGTGTCGCCGATCCAGCTCGAGGAGGGCGACTACGCCGATCTGTTCAGTGCGGAGTCCTCGGCCGTCTGGGTCGATAACGACGTAACCGAAATGAAGTACGCGCGGGAGCGCGAAGCGGGAAACACTCCGCCTGAAGGACTGGTGGCGGCCGCCCGCGCGATCAACCGCGACTTCTTTGTGTTCGAGTGCCACATCGAATCGGTGTTCCGCGACACGAGCATCGCGTATGATGTCGTCGGATTCCGGGGCATCGATGTACACCTGGAGACGCCCGACGGAAAACAGATCGACCCTATTCAGATCATCATCGGAACGCCGGTGGAGGAGGAGCAGCGCGGGACGCTGAAACTCTTCCGCCGGACCAATATCGTGGTGTTTCCCCGGCAGGACCTGTGGACCGGGGGCGACACCGTCGCCGTGGGGAGCGGAGCGGTCCGGCTTGTTCTTGCCGGCCACGGGTCGGCATTCTGCTTTGAATGGCCCGAACTGCCCCAGGCCTCGGCGGAGACCGGCTGGTCCTGGAAACCGTCCGAGAACGAAACCGTGCAGGTGGTGAAGGTATCGTTCAGCAATCTGTACGGGCGCCTTCGGCGGCTGGCGCACACCTTCGACTGAGTCGGCTTCGCGCGGCGCGGAGATAACACACAGCATGCGGTCCTGTTTGAAGACACTGATGGTCAGCATCGGGATCGTCCTGATCCTGATCGCGGTCCTTCTGCTGTTGGCGGCCACGCAACTGAAAACGGTGGCCCGCGGCGGCATCGAACGGACGCTGAGCCTCGCTTTCCTGACCGACGTGACGGTGGAAGACGTCGATATTGTGCTTCAGGAGGGCCACGTCGAACTCCACAATTTGGTCGTGGGCAATCCCGCGAGCTTCCGGTCGGGCCCGGCCATGGAACTCGGCACGGTGGTGGCCGACCTTGACCTGAAAACCCTCTTTTCCGCGACGCCCACCATCCGTTCCATCGTGGTCAGGGATGTCCACGTGAATCTGCGGCACGAACTGGCCGAAGGCGCGAATCTGGCGATGCTGGCGCGGCACGCGTCGCGATTTTCGAAACGGGATGAGGCCGAAGGGGGCGAGGGGAGCGAGCCCGCCGCGAGCCCGTCCGACGGGCCGGGCCGGGAGTTCATCATCCAGGAGCTCCGGTGCGAGGGCGCGACGGTAGCCATGAGCAGCAATCTCGTTCCGAGCTCGGGGGTGAAGGTCGAAGTTGCCCCGTTCACCATGACGGAGATCAGCAACAGCCAGCCCATCTCGACGGCGGACCTCAGCGCGGTTTTCATCCGGTCGCTGATCCGGCAGACGCTCTCGACGAAGGGGCTGCTCCGTCCCATCGCCGACCTGCTGCGGGGCGAAGACGAAACGGCCGGCTCGAATGTCACGCTGATCGAGGAACCCGAACCGCAACTGCGGGAGTAGGTCCATGCGGACGCGTGTGCGGCGTTCGCGCCTGTTTGACTGCCCCCGGGCAGTGGGGTATCATCCAAAACCGCAACGCGAGGATTGTTTCGACCTGCCCTGAACGACGTGACGTATCTGCACTCAGTAGGGAGGCCTCTGCACCATGGCGAGGGTAGAACTCAAGAACGTTCGAAAAGTGTATCCCGGAAACGTGGAGGCAGTGAAGAACGCCAACCTCGACATTCACGACAAAGAGTTCATCGTTCTGGTCGGCCCCTCCGGATGCGGGAAATCGACCACCCTCCGCATGATCGCCGGTCTCGAAGAGATCTCCGACGGCGAGATCTACATCGGCGACACCCTCGTGAATGATGTGCCGCCCAAGAACCGCGACATCGCCATGGTGTTCCAGAACTACGCCCTGTATCCGCACATGACGGTGTACAAGAATATGGCGTTTGGGCTGATGCTGCGCAAATACCCCAAGGCCGAGATCGAACAGCGGGTGCATGAGGCGGCGCAGATTCTCGGCATCGAACACCTCCTCGATCGCAAACCCAAGGCGCTTTCCGGCGGCGAGCGCCAGCGCGTGGCCGTGGGCCGCGCCATCGTGCGCCAGCCCAAGGTGTTCCTGTTCGACGAACCCCTGTCGAACCTCGACGCCAAACTCCGCGTGCAGATGCGCGCCGAGATCAGCAAGCTGCACACGCGGCTGCAGTCCACCATGATCTACGTGACGCACGACCAGGTCGAAGCCATGACCATGGGCGATCGCATCGTGGTGATGCTGGACGGCGTGATCCAGCAGATCGCGTCGCCGCTGGAGCTGTACCACCATCCGGTCAACAAGTTTGTCGCGGGGTTTATCGGAAGTCCGCCCATGAATTTCCTCGAAGGCGACCTGGTCGGTGAAAATGGCGTATTGCGGTTCCACGACAAAAGCCATACGCTCGGTATCGATGTTCACGAGTCGCATTACGCCGCGCTGAAGAATTACGCGGGAGAGAAGATTATCCTGGGCGTCCGGCCGGAACATTTTCTTGAAAACCATTCCCAGCAACCCACGCCGGGCCGCAGCATGACGGCAAACGTCGAGGTCGTCGAGCCCATGGGACATGAAGTGTATCTCTATCTCGACGTGGGCGGCCAGTCCATTACGGCCCGGATCCCGGTGGGCGAGACCGAGCCCGCGGTGAACAAGCCGCACGTTCTCGATATCGATACCCAGGGGATTCACTTCTTCGATTTCCAGACCGAAGCGGCCATCACCTGAGTGCGCCAGGACCGGATGCGCCACGTTCGGCCCCGGCATGCGCGTGCTGTGCGGGGCCGCTGTACGGACGAGCCTGCGCGGACAACGGTCTGATGCATCGGAAGATTCCCTCTTTCCAGGGCAATACGGCCCGTGGAACGCAGGGTGACAGACGGGACGCGTTTAAGCGAAGGGAAGGGATGCCATGGCGATCCTGGTTACAGGCGGAGCGGGCTACATCGGCAGCGTGGCAACGGAGCTGCTGCTTGCCGCGGGCGAGCGCGTGGTCGTGCTGGACAACCTGTCGCGGGGCCATCGCGCGGCGGTGGAACCGGGGGCGGAGTTCATCGCGGGCGATACGCGGGACCGCGCAGTGCTCCAATCGCTCTTCAGACGCCACGAGATCGACACGATCATGCATTTCGCGGCGTTCGCGCTGGTCGGCGAATCGGTCGAGCATCCCGCCCTCTATTTCGAGAACAATGTCAACGGCACCCACACGCTGTTGAACGCCGCCGTTGAGGCGGGGGTTAAACGGGTCATCTTCAGCTCGACCTGTGCGACCTACGGTTTTCCGGACCGGGTTCCCCTGACCGAGGACCTGCCCACGCGGCCAATCAGTCCTTACGGACTCTCAAAGCGGATGGTCGAGGAAATTCTCGAATGGTATGCGAAGGCATACGATTTTCGGTATGTGGCCCTGCGGTATTTCAACGCCTGCGGCGCCACGGAAGCCCACGGTGAAGATCACGAGCCGGAAACCCA
>JAAYAQ010000324.1 GCA_012719295.1 Candidatus Hydrogenedentota bacterium
CGATGCCCAGCGCCGCATTGATGATGCCCTGAATATCCAGCGCATCCACCGCTCCGACCCGGTTGATGTTGGTGGGCACCGGCGTGTCCAGGCCCAGGGCCGCGTTGATGACGTACTGGATGTCCGAGGCGTTGACCTTGTCATCGGCGTTGGTGTCGCCGTACACGCGCGACACGGGGTGGCTGGCGGACGACGCGGGATCGGTGCCGCGTTCCGCCTCGATGAAATCCCAGTATTCGTCCCCGTCGGAATCCACCGCGAACGGTTGCGACCCGAGCCCGGCTTCGTCACCGTTGGTGAGAAAGTCGTTATCGGCGTCTTCGGCCGCGTCGGCGGCATTCCTGGGGTTCAGGGCGTTCCAGACCTCCCAGCCGTCGAGCATGCCGTCCCGGTCGGTGTCCGGCGCGAGGGGATGGGTGCCGAGCGCGGCCTCGACGGCATCGCTCAGTCCGTCCCCGTCCGTATCGGGCGCGAGTCCCCGGTCCATGACCCACACGATGGCGGCATCGCCGGCCGAATGGACGGCGGTTGCGTCCGCGGGCGGAGCGGGTGCGAGGATGGAGGATGCCACGAGCGTGGCGGCCGCGGTGCCGGCAAGGCCCGCGCGTTGACACCGCAACGCGTGGGCCACGGCCTTGGCGGGCACCGCCCCCGTCCGCACGAGGAGTTCGCCGATTCGGGGCCGGCCCTGTGCGCGTTGCCGCGTAATCGCCGCCTCGATGTCCGCCCGGTCAACCAGCCCCCATTGGACCAGGATATCGCCCAGGCGTCCGATGGACGGGTTCCTCTGCTGTGCGGCCAGGGCGGCGTCCACCTGATCGCGCGAAACCAGCGCCTCATCGACCAGCAGTTCGCCCAGCATCGCGGTTTCCCGCGTCTGGGCCTGGGCGGCCAGAACGGCGTCGAGCGCTTCGCGCGAGATCATGCCGGACGCTACCAGGATGTCGCCCAGCCGCTGCCCCTCTGCCGGAGGCTGCAAGCGGGTGACGCGCAGGTTCTTGTGCCGGCCGGCGCTCAGCGCGCGCAGGAACGCGATGTACTCGGGCAGCTGTTTTTCACGATGGATCCGGCCTTTGGTCTTGAGGGCTTCATCGACATAGCCCACGTGGCGCCGCAATACCTCGACGCAGTCAAAGGCCACGTCCAGGTGCGGACCCCGGAGCGGGAATGCGCTGTCCGAAGCGCGGGCGAGATATCCCGAGAACGCCCGGGCAAAGCGGCCGATGTCGGCCAGGCCGAGATAGCTCGCGAACCGGGCAAGGGCATGGATCGACCGGCGGACCGATTCCAGGGCGTGGGGGTCCGCGGCGTCCGACTCGAGCGCGAGCAGGTTGCGGTCCGCCGCGTTCAAGAGGTTGCGCGCCTCGTCCTGGAACCGGGCCAGCGCGGCGTGTTCATCCGCGGACAACCGGTTGCGCTGCTGCGGAGGGCCTGTTTCGGTGGCGCGCGCGGCGAACCGGGCCGCCAGCGAGGCCAGGCCGTGCCGGACCGCGTCGCGGATGATGCCCTGGCTGCGCAGGGCCAGCACCACCCGTTTCGCGGGCACCAGCCCCGCCCGGACGAGCGTCTCGCCGAGCCGGCGCGTCTTCGGATGGCGCTGCCGTTCCAGGGTCTTGTTCAGGCCCCGGCGCGACACGGCGCCCATGTGCACCAGAATCTCTCCCAGCAGGGGATGCTGGGGATCGCGCGCCTGTTCCGCAAGCGCACGGTTGAGCTGCTCGCGCGAAATCCGCAGTTCCTCCAGCAGCAGTTCGCCGATGGGCTGGTGGGGTCCGGCCTCCTCGCACTCGAACAGGATGCGCTGAAGATCGCCCTCGGTGACATCGCCGGATTCCATGAGCAGTTCGCCGAGCCGCTTTTGCGCGTCGCGCGGCGTGACGGCCGGCACGGCCCGCATGGGAACGCTCAGGGATTCCACGCTGCGCCGCAACGCCGGCAACATCCGCGGCGACGGCAGCGGCTGCCCCGTGCGCAGCGATTCCTCCACGTATACCAGGTACCGTTTCAACACGTCGATCACATCGAGGCAGGAATCGATGGTCGTCTCCGGAATCAGGCCCGCTTCGAGCGCCTCGCGCGCCCGGCGTTCCTGCTCCTCGACGTAGTAGTACAAATCGCGGAGCTTGAGACGGTGCGCCGCCCGACGGACATTCCCCAGGGCGCGCACCACCGCGCCGAGCTTCTGCATATCACTGGGGTTTGTTTCCAGCGCGATGAGGTGCAGTTCAACCAGGTTCAGTTGTTCCAGCCCGTTGCACGCTAACGCCCGAACCCCGTTCAGATGCACTCGCGCATGGGCCACCGCCGTCTTTTTTGCGGAATCTTCGCCGCCGGATCTTGCACGGCTTCGATGCATCAGACTCCCCCAGACACACCCGGAGCGCCCGCTCCTGAGATGATGATGAACCTGCGACCCACGCCCGGCACCTCAGTCCGCAGTACGCATCCGACAATTCGCCGCTCGATCGGGCAGAATTCTGGTGTCAATTGACACGCAGATCTCGCGCCAACCCCTCCGGATTAGTTTTATCCCGATTAAGCCGCTGTCCGGCATGCGCATTTCACTTAAAACCATAATGCATCCACAGGCTTCTACACAAGGAAATCGATAGTTGTCAAGAATGAACAACAAATGTACCCCGGCGTGACTACCCCGGCCGGGTCTTGCCCGCATGGGCGCAGATCGCGTCGAAGAGGCGCGCCACGGGCTCGATACCGAAATCGGCGAAGTTCCGCGGGTTGTTCCAGAATTCGTCGAGACGTCCCCGGCCCTCCTTCTGATACATGACAATTTTAATCATCATTTGGGCCTTATCGAGGCCGCGAATGAGCCGGGCCTCGGGGGACGCGGCATCGAGCAGTTCGCGGTGGTACTCCGCGTAGCGTGCCGGGAACCCCGCGAGCAGGTCGTCGAAGATGGCTTGTTCTGCGTCGCGTTTGGCGTCTTTGAGATAGGCGTCGCCGACGGGCATGGGGATGTCCATGAGCCGGGCCTCGGCCAGATCGTGCATGATGGCCATGGTCAATGCCTTGTCGCGGTCAAACTGGCCGGGACATGCGTCGCATACAAGCAGGGTCAGCAGCGCGACGAAATGGCTGTGGGCCGCCACGGATTCCGGTTCGGGCACGCCGCGCAGCACGTAACCCGCGCGCGGGATGCGGTCAAGCGGATGGATGTCGGCCAGCAGGCGGATCATGCGCGATTCAAGACTGTCCATGGGGGGAGTATGCCAGAACGGTCCCCCCTTGCGCCATGCGGCCCGTTTCATCAGTAGCGCTGTTCGCGCGGGGTGTTCGCAGGCAGGGCGACGCGTGCGCCCGGTTATTCGCGCTCGTCTTCGAGGGGGCTAAGGTCCTTGATCGGCTCCAGAGGGGCTGCCGGCATGTCGAAATCTCCCGGCGCGTCCGAATCGGCCCAGTCCTTTGTGCCTGGTCCGGATTCGTTTCCGTAGGTTGCGCCGGGGTCGATGTCTTCTTCATCCGGGGCGGGCGGCAAGACCATCCGGTCGTCATCGAATTGTTCGTCTTCATCCACCTCCGGCATGGGCTGGTCTTCCCGCGGGGGCAGGTCCTGCGCATCCCCTTCATGAGAGGCCCTGGCCGGCTCCCAGGAGTCGCCTTCCGGAGTCGCGCCGGCGGGTTTGGAATCCTCTTCGTCGGCGGCCAGCCTGGTATGCCATTCACCGAGGGCGTTCGCGGAGGCCGCCAGATTCGCCCGCATCTCCTCGATGCGGCGGGCGGCTTCCCGCCGGGCTTCGCCGGCCCGGCCAAGCTGGGCCTTCAACAGGGAGATTTGACCTTCGAGCTCGCCCGCCTGGGCATTGGCACGGGCCACCTGTTCGGCGGCATCGCGGCGCAAGGCCTCCATATCGGCGGCCTGTTCGGCCAGGCGCGCTTCCAGCTGCGCCGCCTGCGCCTGAACCGTCTCGAGGCGGCTCACGGATTCGTCGAGGGCGGATTGCAGGCGCTGGCTTTCGCGCACGGCCCGCTCGCGCTCCTCGCGCAGGCTGTCCCGTTCGATGCGGCTTTCGTCCAGGGCGGACTCGAGACGTTCCCTGGCCTCGCGCGTTTCCTGCAACGCCGATTCGATGGTGGCCCGTTCGGCGCGGCTGGTATTCAGGGCGGCGTCGAGTTGCGCGCGCTCCTGTTCGAGATTCTCGAGCTGGACCCGCAGCGATTCGCGCTCGGTGTCGGCGCCCTTGAGGGCGTCGCGCAGTTGGTCGCGTTCCTCCGTCAACGCCTCCATCGCCGCCTGGGCCGCCGTGGCCGCCTCGCGCGCCTGGGAGAGCTCGTCCTGCATGTGCTGCTCGCTCTGTTCCATGCGCCCGATCAATTCGCGCCGCTCGCGGTCGACGTCCTGCTGGAGCGTCCGGGCGCGCTCTTCCGACGCCTCCAGTTGCTGCTGCAGGCTGGCCAGGCGTTCCTCCTGCATCTCGGCGGGGCCCCGCATGGCGAGCAGGGTTTCCAGCTCCTCGATCTGGCGGCGCTGCTCCTGCTCGGTCTCCCGAAAACGGATCTGGTTCCCCTCGATCTGCGAAACGAGCCGTTCGGCGCGTTCGACGAGCATGTTGGCTTCATGCCGCGCCTGCGCGGATTCGTTCCGCGCGGCCTCCACCTGCTGCGCCAGGGTGGCGATTTCCTCCTCGAGCCGCCGGCGCTCGGCTTCGTGCGCGGCGGTGGTTTCGGCCAGGGAACGCGTCTTCTCGGTCTGCGCGGCCTCCAGGGCCGCCCGGAGATGCTCGATTTCCTCCTCTGTGTCCCGTTGGCGGGCCAATTCCCGGCGGAGGGTGTCGAGTTCGCCGCGCGCTTCGGCCAATTCGGCTTGAACCGGCGCGCTCTCGTCCGATGCAGCCGCTCCGGACGGCAGAGCGCCCGGCCCGGTCCCGGTGGCGTCGAGCCGCAACTTCACCGATTCCAGCTCTTCCTGAAGACCGAGCCCGAACCGGGTCGCCGCATCGAGTTGGCGGGTCAATTCGGCGTTTCGGGCCTGGGCCTGTTCCAGGGCGTCCCGGACGGCCGCGGAGGCGTCACTCCCGCCGGCGGTCGCGCCCACGCGTTCCAGCAATCCCCGCAACCGGTCAATCTCGACCTGCTGTTTCTCAATGACGGCCTCGCTCTCGCGCCGCAACTCGCGCCGGAGAACTTCGAGCTGCGTCTCGCCCTCGCGCAAGCGGATTTCGACGGTCTGGCCCGCGGCGATCATGTCGCGCAAGCCCGGCGGCAGGGCCTTGAGACGCCGCGGATGCACATTGCTGGCCAGCAGGACGTACTGGTTGTTATCGATAAAAATACGAACGACCGCCTCGAGTTCTTCGAGCAAATCGTCGAAAAGCTCGAGCTGGTCGATCAGCAGAATGGCCGAGTCGGCCTTCTCGACAGGCGACGGATCCCCAATCAGGTCGCGCACTTCCCGGCGGAATTCGCGGGCGGTCACCACCGCAAGCGACGTGCGCGGCGAGGTCGCCTTGACGCGTTTCCAGATCGAATACAGGAGATGGGTCTTCCCGCACCCTTCTTCACCGAGCAGCAGGACCGGCATCGGCGCGACGGGCTCGAGCTCCGCAATCCGTTTGCAGATGCTGAACGCCGCGCGATTGCCGTCCGCCTCGAGAAAAGTATTGAAACTGAACCGCTTCATTGCCCCTGATTCTGCGCCGTTTCCGCGCCTGAAAGGATTCTATCCCCCCTGCCGGACACTGTCAACCAAACCCCTGCCGCGGGGTCGATTGCCGCCTGAAAATGGGGTATATTCTGTGGCGGACCGGCCGATCGCCGGAACCTGCCGGTCAGCAAGGGGAGCGCAGGTATGTTCCATTCGCGATGCCGGGATCGTCGGTTCGACGGGTTACGGGGCCGGAGTCTGTGTGCCGCGATGGTGGTCGCGGCGTGTGCGCTTGGTGTATGCCCGGAACCGGCACGGGCCGAATCCCTGCGTGCGCTGATCGAGGCAGACTGGATAGAACAGGACGTTCGATATGCGCTCGCGGGCAGGGAAGCGCTTTCCGCGGACGGCGACGCTCTTCCCACCAACGACGCGGGGGTGACGAGCGCGCAGGATGCCGCGGGGGGATGCGACGGGATCAAGAACGGCAAGCTCGGGTTTCACACCGCCAGCGGCGAGACCGATCCCTGGTGGCAGGTCGACCTGGGCAAGGCCGTCGAACTGGACCGCGTGGTCGTGTTTAACCGGACCGACGGCGGCAACGCCCCGCGCACCCGCAAGCTCCGCGTCCTGACAGCCACCGAACGGAGCGGCGCTGACGTCTCCCGCGAAAGCGACCGCTGGGATTTTGCCGAAATCTATCAACACGATGGACGGCCGTTTTTCGGGGTCAACGAGGGCGCGCCGCTCGTCGTGGACCTGCGCGGTAAAGGCATCCGGGCGCGGGTGGTACGGTTGCTGGTGCCCGGCGCCTGCTCGTTCGCGCTCGATGAGGTCGAGGTGTACGCGGCGGACGCGCCCGAGACCAATCTCGCGCTGCACCGTCCCGCCGACCAGAAAAGCGTCGGCCCGTACTCGCTCGCGGAGGCGCAGGACGCGCCGCACGACGATGCGGTCTCGGCGATTTCCGAGGAGGACCGGTTTTCCCTGGCCCACAGCGCGGCGATCCTGGACCGGGCGGGCGCGCTGGCCCAGCGTCTTGCCGCACATGCTGATGCGTGTGGCGAAGCGGAGGCGGCGGGCGCGCTGGAACTGTTTCAGGCCAGACGCGATGATCTGGCCGCGCTTCTGGATCAGCTGGAAGCCTCGGAGGAATCCGGGCTCGATGCCCGGAAGGCCTTCTATTTCGAGTGCCGCCGCCTGTTGCGGGCCATCGCCTTCGAGAACCCGTTGCTCGGCTTTGACCGGCTCCTGTTCATCAAGCGGCACGACCCCGGCGGGCTGTTCCACATGTGCCACCAATACTATGGATTCACGGCCGTGCCCGGCGGCGGGCTGTTCGTGCTGGAAGAGCCATTCGTGCCGCATCCGCACGTGCGCGATCTGCTCGCGGAGGCCGTGGTCGAAAACGGCCGTCTCGCGGGCCAGCCCCTCATTCCCGGCTCGTTCCTGTCGCCCGAGCTGTCGTTCGACGGCGACACGGTGTTGTTCGCCTACACGCAGGCCCTCGGCGACTATCCCGAATGGTCTCCGCGCAGCAGCTACCACATTTTCAAGGTCAACCGCGACGGGACGGGGCTGACCCAGCTCACGGACGGCGCCACCAACGATTTTGATCCGTGTTTTCTGCCCGGCGGACGCATCGTGTTCGTCTCGGAACGCCGCGGAGGCTATCTGCGGTGCGGCGGTTCGGCGCCCCCGCTCGATTCTCCCACCTACACCCTCCACTCGATGGCTCCGGACGGGACGGACGTCGTCTGCCTGAGCTTTCACGAAACGCACGAATGGCATCCGAGCGTGACGCACGACGGCATGCTGGTGTACACCCGCTGGGACTACGTGGATCGCGATACGAACATCGCGCACCACATCTGGACGTGCTATCCCGACGGCCGCGACCCGCGCGCGTTTCACGGCAACTACCCCCTCGCGCGCGAAAGCCGGCCCTGGATGGAGATGAGCATCCGGGCCATCCCCGGCTCGCACCGGTTCGTGGCGACGGCCGCCGCGCACCACGGCCATGCGTTCGGCTCGCTCGTGCTCATCGACCCGCACATCGAAGACGATGGCGCCATGGCGCAATTGACGCGCCTGACGCCCGAGGCCCCGCTTCCCGAAGCCGAGACCCCGGTCAAGGCCATCCGCGAACACATGGCGTACGGCACCCCGTGGCCTTTAAGCGAGGACGATTATCTGTGCGTGTATGGCGCGAACGGCGCGACCCGCGGCATCTACTGGCTCGACCGTTTCGGCAACCGCGAATTGATTTACCGCGATCCCGCGATCTCCTGTCTGAGCCCCATTCCGTTGCGTCCGCGGCCCGCGCCCCCCGTCGTCCCGGATGGCACCACGCAGACGGCGGACAGCGAACCACGGCCTGCGACCATCGCCGTCATGAATGTCTACAACAGCGACTTCGAATGGCCCGGAGACGTGCAGATCCGTGCGTTGCGCATCATCCACGTGCTGCCGAAAACCACGCCGCCGAGCAACAAACCCCGGATCGGCGTTGCCGGTCAGACCAATGCCCGCGCCGTGCTGGGCACGGTTCCCGTGGAACCGGACGGTTCGGCCTTTTTCGAGGCGCCCGTGGGCAAGCTCATCTATTTTCAGGCGCTGGACGAAACGGGCATGGCGGTGCAGTCGATGCGTTCCGGCACCTATGTGCATCCGGGCGAACAGCTCACGTGCCTGGGATGTCATGAATCCAAGTACCGGGCCACGCCCTCTGCTCCGGCCAGGGGGCGCGTGCCGCTCGCGTTGCGCCGGGCCCCTTCGCCCCTCCAGCCCGAACCGGAAGGGTCGCGTCCCTTCAGCTACGTGCGTCTGGTGCAGCCCGTGCTTGACCGCCACTGCGTCGCGTGCCACCAGCGCGAAGACGCCCTGGAACTCAGCGGCGCCGTCGACGGCGAACACGG
Source organism: Candidatus Hydrogenedentota bacterium (assembly GCA_012719295.1). GTDB lineage: Bacteria > Hydrogenedentota > Hydrogenedentia > Hydrogenedentales > SLHB01 > UBA2224. Next base: position 8,521 of record JAAYAQ010000324.1, read on the forward strand.
CTGGACCCGCTCGTACGCCAATCTCGCCAAAACGTACGGGTTTTATTTCGATTCGAACAAGGGCTCCATTGGGTCCAAAGAACACGGCGGCAGCCGGACCGTGGCCGGCAAATTCGGCGCACGGGCCTCGGCCCTGCTCCCCTACCTGGGCGAGGACCATTACGGGACGCGACTGACCGAGGAGGAATTTCACCGCGTCACCCTCTGGCTGGACTGCAATTCCGAGTTTTACGGCGCCTACGAAAATCCGGAAGCCCAGGCGCGCGGCGAGCTCGTCTGGCCTTCGCTGGACTGAGCGTACCGCCATGAGCAGGATATGCGTCTGGAAGCCCGCGTCCGGCGGCCGGCTTGCGCGGGACCGCCCGCATGCGTGAATATCGGGGACGCCGCCATTCGGTGAAACGAACGCCAACGGGAGAGGCTTTATGCGACATGGTGTCCTGGTTTTGAAGAGCATATTTGTGGCATCAGCGGCGCTGGCGGCCCCGGAGACCGGGCTGCCGCCCGACGACGCGTGGTGTCTGTGGTACGCGCAGCCCGCGCAGGAATGGACCGAGGCCCTGCCCGTCGGCAACGGACGCCTCGGCGCGATGGTGTTCGGACGCACCGGCGACGAACGCATCCAGCTCAACGAAGAGACCGTGTGGGAGGGCTACGCGCGCGACACCACCAATCCGAAAGCGCTGGAAGTCCTGCCGGAAGTGCGCCGCCTGCTGTTCGAGGGCAAGAACGCCGAAGCCACCACCCTTGCCGAGAACATGATGGGCGAGCCGCAGCGGATCAAGTCGTATCAGACCCTGGGCGACCTTGTCCTGTCGTTTGCCCCGCCCGGGCAGACCGCCGGCTACCGCCGGAGCCTCAACCTCGATTCCGGCGTGGCCTCGACGCGGTACACCGTGGACGGCGTGACGTACACGCGAGACGTGTTCGCCTCGGCGCCCCACAACGTGATCGTGGTGCGCATCGAAGCCGATAAACCTGCCGCGGTCTCCTGCGGCATTACGCTGACCCGCCCGCAGGACGCCGAGTGCGTGAGCGACGGCCCGGACCAGCTCGTGCTCACCGGGCGGCTCGGTATCCGCCATCATGAAACCGGCGAACCGGCCGGCCTGAGCTTCACGGGCCGTCTCGCGGCGCGCCTCGAGGGCGGCCAACTGCACAACGAAGGCGGCGCGATGCGGATCGACGGGGCCCATGCCGTGACCCTCGTGCTTGCCGCGGCCACCAGCTACCGGGGCGAAGAGCCGCTCGCGGCAACGCGCGAAACGCTTGCGACCCTGCCCGGGTATCCCGAACTGCGCGCGGCCCACCTGGAGGACCACCGCGGCCTGTTCCGGCGCGTCGATCTGGCTCTGGGCGAAGGGCCCGGCCCCGATCTTCCCACGGACGCCCGGCTCGAACGTGTCCGTAACGGGGAAAGCGATCCCGCGCTTGCGGCGCTTTATTTTCAATACGGCCGCTACCTGCTGATGGGGTCGTCGCGGCCCGGCACGCTCCCGGCCAACCTGCAGGGCGTCTGGAACGAGCACCTCGAAGCCCCGTGGAACAGCGACTATCACACGAACATCAACCTGCAGATGAACTACTGGCCCGCCGAAGTGGCCAACCTGAGCGAGTGCCACCTGCCGCTCTTCGATTACATGGACTCGCTCGTGGCCTCCGGCGAACGCACCGCCCGCGCGCACTACGGCGCGCGCGGATGGGTCGTGCATCACCTCTCCGACATCTTCGGATTCACCACGCCCGCCGACGGCGTGTGGGGAATCTGGCCCATGGGCGCCGCGTGGCTGGCCCAGCACCCCTACGAACACTATCGGTTCACGGGCGACGAGACCTTTCTGCGCGACCGCGCCTACCCGCTCATGAAAGGCGCCGCGCTGTTCCTGCTCGATTTCCTCGTCGAGGGTCCTGACGGACGGCTCGTCACCAACCCGTCCCATTCGCCCGAGAACAGCTTTCGCACCCCCGGCGGCGGCACGTCGATGTTCACCTGCGGCGCAACCATGGACCTTGTGATCATCCACGACCTGTTCACGAATTGCATCGAGGCCAGCACCATCCTGGGGATCGACGCCGGGTTCCGGCAGGAACTGCAGACCGCGCTGGACCGCCTCGCCCCGCTCCAGATCAGCACGAAGACGGGCCGGCTCCAGGAGTGGATCGAGGATTACGACGAGCAGGAGCCGGGGCACCGTCACATGTCGCATTTCTACGGGTTGCATCCCGGACACCAGATCACGCTGGAAGGCACGCCCGAGCTGGCGGCCGCGCTGCGGAAATCGCTCGAATCCCGCCTGGCGCACGGCGGCGGGCACACGGGCTGGAGCCGCGCGTGGATCATCAGCTTCTGGGCGCGGCTGCGCGAACCCGAAATGGCCTACGAAAACGTGCAGGCCCTGTTGGCGAAATCAACGCTGCCCAACCTGTTCGATAACCATCCGCCGTTCCAGATCGACGGCAACTTCGGCGGGACCGCCGGCATCGCCGAGATGCTGCTCCAGAGCCACAACGGCGAGCTCCATCTGCTCCCCGCCCTGCCCGCGGCGTGGCACACCGGGCACGCGAACGGGCTTCGCGCACGCGGCGGCTTCGAGGTCGGGCAGGAGTGGACTAACGGCGCCCTCGCGCGTGCCGTCATTCGAGTCCGGGAAGACGGGCCCTGTCGCGTGCGGTACGCCAAACCGGTCACGGTCGCCCTCGACGGCCAGCCCGTCCAGACCGAACATCCCGAACCCGGCGTGGCGGTATTCACGGCCCAGGCAGGCCGCGCCTACGAACTGGCCCCGGCGCCGTAACACGGGCGTCTCGCGCGTGGGACTTGCGAACCTGGCCGCGACGGTCATGCTGTATCTTGTCAGCCCGGGTGAGAATCCCTTCAAGGCGCCTCTTGGGCTCAATGGGCTGACATGCGTTATTGGGGGGGCGTTGAGGGGGCGGATTTGTCTATGGGCGGCCATTCCGGCTAGAATCAGGGTTTTGCGGGGCTGACCCGCGGGAGTTGTGCTGTCATGGCCGAAACCGGCGACGGATACATCAACTTTTTCGAAATCCTTGGCCTGAATGAAGATGCCAAGCCGGGCGAGGTGCGCAAAGTCTACCGCCGCCGCATGAAAGAGCTGGTCGGCGAAATTGCCCGGGTCGAGATCACCCAGCAGCGCCGGGCGCGGTATCTACTTGAAATGGCCCAGCTTAACGCTGCGCTGCTGGTGCTGCGCGAGAACGACACCCGCGACGCCTATTGGTCGGAGCGGCAGGCCCTGATTGCGCTCGAACAGCAATGGCGCGACGCCGTCGCCACGAAAAGCGACGGGGCCGACACCCTCCGCAGACAGTTCGACGGGCGGCTCCAGGCGTTCCTCAGCAAGTATTGTGAGGAGTGGATGCTGGCGGCGGGCCAGGACAAGGAGTGCGTGGAGCACAGCAACTGGGACGCCGCCCACACGCGGCACGCCTCGCGCATTCTGCGCTTCTACCGGAACGACCTGTATCAGAAGATTCTGGAGCGCCTGCCCTACGCGGA
>JAAYAQ010000325.1 GCA_012719295.1 Candidatus Hydrogenedentota bacterium
AAATGTGAACCCAGATGTATCTGGGATCGAATGCGGGCTCTGTCGTCCCTACGGGACTCGATCTGGGTACGGCGTGAATCCCCGGGTTGAAACCCGGGGCTATTCTCTTCCGTCCCTTCGGGACTCGTTTCACCTGCGGCGTGTCAACGGGTCCCCGTTTGAACCGGAGGGCAGCCACGGGGGGCTGCCCCTACATGGGGAAGCGAATGGGCAATCCCGAATGCGGCAATATAGTGCCCCGACCTTGCATCCCCGAAGGGGCGACCTGGAATAGCCGCGGGCGGCTCTCAGAATATTCCCCATTTCTGCAGCCCTGAAGGGGCGACCAGGAATAGCCCGGGGCAAGCCATGCGGAACGCGTGGCGCCGCCCCGGGAAATGCGCCTCCCATTAGAAGCGCCCTGAAAGGGCAGCTCGAGCAAAAAAGGCTGAGGAGCACTGCCGAATCGGCGCCCGGCGATACCGGGGCGGGCGCTTCCCGGCCCCGCAGCCGATGAAAGAGAGACCGACCGGCGGGGCGCCGGTCCCCCGTGCGAGGAATTTCGTGGCAGAGATGCGGAATTCGCGCTTTTCTCTTGATCAAATCGCGGCCTCAAGTGCATTGTATAGATGTAAGGTCCGCGGAACGTGAACGAACAAGATCAATACCAGCGTAACGAGCAGGATGTCGCGCTCATGCTGCGGGTGCGGCAGGACGACGAGTGTGCCTTCGAGCAGCTGTACCAGCGGTATGTGCGGAAGCTGGTGGACTTCTTCTATGCGATGGGGCGTGACGTTCACCAGGCCGAGGACCTGACTCACGAGACGTTCCTGCGGGTATGGCGGCAGCGGGGCAAATATGCCGCCACGGGTTCCGTGCAGGCGTACCTGTTCGCGTTTGCGCGGTTCATCTGGCTGGAACGGTGCCGCACGTTTCGCCGGAACCGCAGATGGGGGTGGGTGTCATTGCGCGAAGACCTCGAGGAAGCCCAACTGGCCGTGGCTTCCGGAGACAGTCACCCGGATGTGCGTGCGGGGCGCGCGGAGCTGGAATCGGCCATTTTTGCAGCGCTCGAGCGACTGCCCGACGAACAGCGCATGGCGTTTGTGCTGCACGAAATCCAGGGGCTGTCGAACGAGGACATTGCGGCGGTGATGCAGTGCCCGGTGAATACGGTGCGTTCCCGGCGGATCCTCGCGGTGCGAAAGCTCCGCGAGACGCTGGAACGCGTACACCCATGATGTATTGGTAGGGATTTATGCTGTCTTTCATAACGGAGTCAAGGTACGATGGACTGCCAAGAGGTCAAAGACAAACTCCCCGAATACATCGACGGTGAGCTGGAGTTCGAGGAGGCGCGGCGTATCCGCAGTCACTTGACGCGCTGCTACCTCTGCACGGAAGAGCTTTCCGGTCTTCGGGAATGCCTGGCCGCGTGCCGGCAGGCACTGCATCATCCCCATCCCCGGGACCGATTTGCCCAGTTGTCGGCGGCCATGCACGAGCCACTTGCCCGGCCGGCGCCGGCGCCCTTCTGGCGGGCGCGTCCGAGGCGCGCGATTGTGGGGCGTCTGATGGTGGCGGCGGTGGTGCTGGTGTTCAGCCTGGTCACGGCGGCGTTTCTTCAGACCGCGCGAAGCCTTTCGGAGCCGCTCGGCACCCGCGCGGTCCTCAATGAGAAACCGGACCTGGGCGAGTCAGTGACCACGGTGGCCTGGAACGCTTACCTTTTCCGTCCGGTCCGATGACGTCTGGCGGGGGCGCCTTCGACGCCGCTGAATGATCGTTTCGCTTCCTCCGGGGTCATCCATATATGCGTGCAGCGTCCCGCGTCCGTTGGGCAGGAGCAGGGAGTACGAAGAGATGCCATTATTCAAGTATCGCGCGGTGGACGAGAACGGCCGCGCGGCCACGGGGACGATGGAGGAGACTTCGGCGCGGCAGGTGACCGCCCTGTTGCGCGAGCGCGGGCTGCAGGTGAACTCCGTCGAGCCGGTGGAGCCGCGGTGGGGGATTCCGCGGCTGGGCCGCCGGCTGACGTGGGAGGAAGTGAGCCTCTTCAACGAACAATTGACGGCCATTACGCGCGGCAACCTGCCCCTGGTCGAGAGTTTGCGGGCGTTGGCGGTCGACGTCGACAGCCCGCGGCTGCGGCCGGTATTCGCGGCGCTGCAACGCGACCTGGAGGGCGGCGCGACCCTCGAAGAAGCCCTGGTGGGGCTCGAAAGACAGTTGCCGCCCACGTACGTCAGCGCGATCCGCGCGGGCGAACGCACGGGCAACCTGCCGGGGGTTCTGGCGATGCTGGGCGAGGAGTCGGCCCGCATGGTGACGCTCAAGAACGACTTGCGCGCCGCGCTGGCCTACCCGATCCTGGTGGTGATTGCGGCGGCGCTGGTGCTCGGGTTTCTGCTGCGCTACGTGGTTCCCGAGTTCGCGTCCATCTTCGAGGATTTCGGCGCCAGCTTGCCCTGGGTTACGCGGTTCATGCTGGATGCCAGCGAGTGCGTGCAACGGAACTGGATCTTCCTGCTCTCGGGGCTGGGCATCGCCGTGGCCCTTCTTTTCGTGTGGTGGCGGGGATTCGGGCACGGCCGGGCGCGGTCCGTGTTCATGGACCGCGTCCGCCTTTTGTGCGGGCCGTTCGGGCGCATGTATTACGCCGTCAGCCTGAGCCGGTTCCTGCGGAATCTGGCCATGCTGGAGGCCAGCGAGGTCCCGCTGGTGGAAGGACTGGGGTTGTCGGCGGCGGCTTCGGGCAATGCCGTGCTCGTGAGGGCCGTGGTGCACGCCACGTCGGCCGTATCGCAGGGCGAGCCCCTGTCGAAAGCATTTGAAGACGCCGGTTTCTTTGACCATACGCTGTGCTGGCTGCTCGCGACCGCCGAAGAGCGCGGCGATGTGATAGAGACCTTGCGCCATCTGGCAAACATGTACGCGCGGAACGCCGAGCGGTTGGGCAGCGCCCTGACCACCGCGGTCACGCCGGCGCTCCTGGTATTCCTGGGCATCACGGTGGGCGGCATCGTGGTGGCCATGTATCTGCCCATTTTCAGCCTCGCGGATGTGATGTCAGGCATATGAACTGGAAACAACTTCTTCGGATGGACTTAGGCGCCGCGCTGCGCGGCGGCCGGGCGCCGCATCAGGGGCGGCGGGCACGCGCGTGGCGGGGGCCGGTCTATGTCCCCACACTCGCCTATCTTTTCCTGACGTTTTCCATCTTCTTCGTGATGCTGGCGCTGTGGAAAGAATCCTGGGAGGGGCCGAGCGAATGGTTTCTCGCGATGGTGTTTGTATCCGCCACCCTGCCGCCCATTTTCGTGCTGCTGTGGTGGACGGAACGCTTTCTGTACTTTCGCCGGTGCCACATGGTGTACGTGCTGTCGGTGCTGGAGGGGATGGTGCGGTGCAACGTGCCGCTGCCGGACGGTCTGCGCTACGCCTCGCTGGATGCGCCGAACCCCCGCGTTGCCTCGGTACTGGTCGCGATTTCCGACGCGATGATGGCGGGGGCCGCGCTGTCCGAGGCCATGAAGCCGCTCGTGCGGTTCTTTCCGCCGGGCATGGCCGAGCTGATTCACGTGGCGGAACTCTCGGGCGATCTCCCGGAGAACCTGGCGCTGCTCATTGCCGGGGAAGAAACCGGGGAAGCGACCAGGGCGCGCCGCCGCGATTGGAGCCTGTACTATGGCGGCTATTCGCTGGCCGCGCTTCCCGTGGCCCTGCTGGTGACGGTCAAGGTCTTCCCGCAGTTCCAATCGATGTTCGCGGATTTCGGCATCGTGTGGCCGCCGGGCCCTTTGCGGCCGCCGTTTGATCCGGAATCAATGGCGTGGCTGGTCTTGTTCGTGCTCGCCGCGGCGGCGCTGGTCTATTCCGTGGCCACGGTCTATAGCGCGGTCGTGGCGTGGCCGCGGCATCCCGCGAGCGGGCCGGCGGGCGCGCTGCTGGGATTCGTGCCGTATCTGCGCCGGATCTTTTTCAAACACAACCTCGGCGTGGCGGCGACCGTGGCGGGCAAGGCGCTGCGGGGGGGCGCGACGCTGGACGAGGCCCTCGCGGAAGCGTCGGCGGCGCCGGTTCATCTCCGGTATGCGCGCATGCTGCAGGCCTTCCGGGGGCATGTTCTGGGCGGGCGCTCGCTGAGCGAGGCGATCGAGGCATCGGGCGGCGGGCTGCCGGCGTCGTTCGCGAGTCTGGTGCGTCTCGGAGAACGTTCGGGCATGCTGGCGGAGTCGTTGGAGCAGCTTGGGGTGATCTACCGCGGCGATGTGCACCGCATGACCCTGATATTGATCGACGTGGCCGCGCCCATCGGGATCCTGTTGTTCGGGGCGCTGGTACTGTCAATTTCCTACTCCCTTTTTGGTTCCCTGTCGGCTATTACCGATGCGTTGTCGCAAATCGGGTAGGTGAATGAGGCTCTCATGAAGACGCGCGAACAGAGTCTGGCGGCGCAAGGCCCGGATGATGGAGGCAATCCGCTCGAACAGCAGATGGCTGCCGCCCTGACTTCCGGCGACACGGGCGTGGGCGACGCCATTGATCTGCTGTTGCGGGAAGCTGCCGCGGAGGGCGCGAGCGACATCCACCTGGAACCGTGGGACGATCGGCTCGCGATCCGGTTCCGGCTGGACGGCCTGCTGCACAACGTCGCGGCGTTGCCGCGGGAACATCAGGCGCGGCTGATTGCACGGGTGAAGGTGCTGGCGCGGATTCCGGTCTACCAGCGCGACCTGCCCCGCGACGGGCGGATCGATGCGCGCGCGGACATGGGCCGGAGCGCCATGCGCGTTTCGACGTTCCCGACGGTGTACGGCGAGAAGATCGTGATCCGTCTGCTCGAGACGCAGGCGTCTCTGCTGGACCTGCCGTCGCTGGGGTTCGCGCCCGATGTGCTGTCGCTGCTTCAAGGCATTGTCGACCGTCCCCAGGGGCTTTTGTTGCTCACCGGGCCGAGTTCGAGCGGCAAGACGACCACGATCTATGCGGTGTTGCGCGCGCTGGCCGATTCGAGGACGCCGCTCCCGCATATCGCCACGATCGAGGACCCCGTCGAGTACCGCCTGGGCAACATTTCGCAGACCGAAGTGAACGCGCGGACCGGCCTCACGTACGCGGCGGCGTTGCGGGCGGTGCTGCGGCAGGACCCCGAGATCATCATGATTGGCGAGATCCGCGACCCGGAGACCGCGCAGACGGCCGTGCAGGCCGGACTGACCGGGCACCTGGTGATCAGCACCATCCACAGCGGCACGGCGGCCGGAGTCTTCACGCGGCTGCTGGACATGGGCGTCGAGCCGTACTTGCTGGCGTCGTCCGTCACGGGGGTACTGGCTCAGCGGCTGGTGCGGGTGATCTGCGGCCAGTGCACGACGGCTGAGATGGCGCCTCCGGACGCCCTGCTGCGGTTCGGCCTGCCACGGGACACCCCGCTCCAGAGGGGTACCGGCTGCGCGGCGTGCCGGCATACGGGATATGCCGGCCGGACCGCGATCGGTGAGGCGCTTTCGATGTCCGAGGACCTGGCGGAATCGCTTCTGGCGCGTCCTCGAACGCGCGCACTGCACGACATCGCGCTTCGCATGGGCATGACGCCGCTGCTGAGCCAGGGGGTGGTGAAGGTGCGGCAGGGCATCACGACCCTGAGCGAGCTTCGGCGGGTCTTGCCGGTGGAATGGACCGCGGAACCGCCCGGGGCGGATGCTGCGGGCGAGGAATCGGTGGAGTCATGATGGGCATGGAAACACAGGCCAGGTGGGGGGCGCATACGCGCGGCAGACGCGTGGGCGCGGCCCTGGTGGAGCTGGT
>JAAYAQ010000326.1 GCA_012719295.1 Candidatus Hydrogenedentota bacterium
ATTCACGGCACGATCTCCAGCACCGTCTCGAGCTTCTGACGGATTTCCGCGGTTCCAGCCCCGGCCTCATCCGGGATGGGATGTTGCTCGAGCGGATCCGCCGTCACATGGTACAGGCGTCCGTCGTCGTAGAGCTTCCATTCCTTGTCGCGCGCAAAACAGGCCCGTTTATGGTCTCCCCATCGGGGGTCGTAATAGCAGAGGATCGCTTTGTGCGGAATGCCCTGCTTTCCCCGCAACTGCGGCAGGAAGCTCCGCCCGTCCGCCACGAGGCCGTCAGGCGCCCTCGCCTGGCTCAGTTCCGCGAACGTGGGGAAGAAATCCGCGAAATCGATCAGGTCATCGCAGACCCGGCCCCCGGGAATGCGACCTGGCCAATTCGCGATGAGCGGCACGTGCGTGCCTGTGTCGAGCGTGCTGCCCTTGGCCCCCTGTACGACCTGGCCGTCGCGCATCGTCGTCGCGATGCGGCGGTTGGTTCCGTTGTCCCCCGTGAACAGCACCAGGGTCTTCTCGCGCAAACCGAGTTGTTCCAGGGTACCCACGATACGCCCGACAATCTTGTCCATATACGCGACCATGTCGGCGAAATACGTGTCGTCCTGTTGCCCGCGTTCCGTCTCCCACTCCGGGCTGTCGGGCGTCGGCTCGAAGGGGTTGTGCACCAGGCACATGGGGTAATACACGAAGAAAGGCTGTTCGCGGTGCCGCGTCATAAAATCGATGATCGAATCGCAATATACGTCAGGTCCGTAACCCCCCTCGACCGTCTCCAGCGTCCCGTTGCGGAGGACGGCGGGATTGGCATAGCGTTCGCCCAACTCCTTGACCTGCCAAAGGCAATGCTCGTCGAACCCCGCCTGGTTCGGCATCGAACCCTTGCCTTCCCAGCCGGGCTGCCGGCCATACAACTGCCATTTTCCCGCTACACACGTCGCGTAGCCCCGCGTTTTCAGCACATGGGCAAAGGTGTATTCCCCGGGATCGAGTACCCCGAACGCCTTGTAGTTACGGAAGTTGTGTTTGCCGGTCATGATCTTGACGCGCGACGGCGTGCACAAGGGCTGGGCGTGACACCGATCGAACCGGATGCCGGTCGCTGCCAGGGAATCCAGCACGGGCGTCCGGTACGACGCGCTTCCATAACACCCCAAACACTCGTACCCCAGGTCGTCCGCCAGGATCAACACGATGTTGGGCCGTTCAGGCAGCGCCTCTGCCCGCCGGGGAAACGCCGAACATCCCGCCGCAACCGATACCGCCCCGAACGATTGTGCAAGAAACTCGCGCCGGTTCATGCCACGTTCCCCCCCTTCGTTGACCGCATTATCAGCCAGTGCAGGCCCGGGGTTCAACGAATGACCGTCAACGCGCGGCATGGGCGTGGCAATCCCGTCCGTTCGAACGCGGACAGGCAGCATCCGCCGCCCGCTTGGGATGGCCCGCCCTGAGAGCGCCGGGCGCCCGCCCGGCAAACAGGACTAAACCTCCTGGATAGCGGCCTTTTCGCGGAGCCGGGCCGTGTACGCGTCAATGGCGGCGTTTTCCCGTGCATCGAGCAGCGTCTGCTGGACCTGCTCCGCCACCGCCTCAAACGGGCGGTCCCGGGGCGGGACCTTGTCGTACAC
>JAAYAQ010000327.1 GCA_012719295.1 Candidatus Hydrogenedentota bacterium
GCGTTTCATCGCGACGTTTCCCGGCCGGAAATCGATGTTGTATTCCCACGGGAGTATCTCGAGCGCGGGATTGACCCGGTGGCACTCCTCCGTCACGATGGCCACCGCCCGCGCCCAGTTCCGCGCCCAATCCTTCACGTGCTCCTCGTCCGCGCCGTGCAGACCGCCCCACCTCCGGTACCAGAAGCCTTCCGTCAGCAGGATGTACCCCTGAATGTCCGGAAACTCGGCCAGAATGTCGCGCACGAGCGTGCGCAGCCCCTCGTCGCTCTCGGGCGTGCCCAGGGACTGGTAGATGATTGGCGCATACACCTTGATGCCGAAGCGGGAAGCCCGGTCGACCAGATCCCGCATCCGGGCCGGATCCTGCCGGCGCACCCGGTAGAGCAGGCGGGCGTAGAAGTCGGTCGAGGTCTCGGCGGTGGTGCGATCCCCGTTCGGGTTGGCGTAACACGACGCAAAAATCCCGTCGAACCCATCGTGCGCCAGGTGGGAGAGCAGCGTGTCCGGCCATTCCATCCAGCCCATCCAGGACTCGATCATCCGCATGTCATACAGGCTGTGCCGCACCGTATTCAGATTCGCGGGAAGGAACGGTCCTTCGCGCAGGTTCATCCGGGCCTCCAGGTTGTACAGCCCGAACATCACCCCCCGCTCGTCGTACCCGCACACCACCACCCGCCCGGGCGCCGCGGTGATCGCGTAGTCCTTGGGACCCGTCAGCGCCGCCCCACAATCCGGCAACTGGTCGCGCGTACCCGCAACGATGCACCCGGTCAGCCCCTGCCAACCGTCGAGCGAATCCCGGCCCTCGACATTGACCTCCACGCCCATCGAGGTCTTGAGATAATCCTGAAAGTCCTGGACCGCGTTCTGAAGCACGGCCCCGCCGCGCTGGCGCCACACCAGTGTCCAGCCCTGGTCGGGCAACGCCAGTTCATCGGGGTTCGCGCTGGCCTCGGGATTCCGCCGCGGCACATGTACGGGATCCTGCGACAGCCTGTTGTGATACGCGTAGGATTCCTCCGGAGGAAGCACCCGGGCCACTTCCCGCGAAAAGTCGTCGTCGGGCACGTCAACCGCGCTCCCGGTCGCGACGGCCAGTCCGCGCCGCGCCGGCAACTGTACATCAAGCGTCTCGCGGAGGAGCTCCAGCTTTTCCTGAAGCGAGTAGGGCGTGTAGACGTAGTCGCATTCCGACTGGAAGCCCAGGCGTGAATCCCGTGCGGCGGCAAGCAGCGACAGCTCGGTTCGGGCGATTTCCTCGCGAAGGATGGTCTCCATCCGGTCCAGGATGGCGCCGGCGTTTCCCGAATCCTGTTCCGCGGCCAGTTGCAGGCGAAGGTCTTCGAATTCGAGGATCGCCCGGTTGCTCAGGAGCATCCGCTGGATCTGCTCGACGACAACGACTTCGCGCAGCGCGCCGTCCCGTTTGGCCTCGGGACTGGCCAGCGCGGCGGCCCGGTAGAGCGTCAACCCGTCTTCCAGTTTGTCGGCCGCTGCCTGCAGGTATTTGAGAAATACGGGCAGAAACCGTTCGTCCGGCCTGCTTTCAATCCCCGAGACACTGCGGGCATAGGATTCGGCCCGGTTCGACTGGTTCGTGAAATCCGGGCAGAACACCAGACGCGATACGGTGAACGGCCACCAGGGATTGATCTCGCCGCCCAGGTAGCCCATCCACGTGCCCTCATCCGTCCACGACCGTGTGAATCTGGTCGTGCGGGCCGGCGGTTCCTGAAAAAACAGCGGATTGCCGATCGCATGGCTGGTTCCCATCGTGGGACCGGTATCCGGCACCAGCCGGATGGCCTGGCTGAACCGGTCCCAGGCGCTCAGGACCGTTTCTTCGCTCCCGGCCCCGAAATTGCGCGCCGCGATGGCCCGGAGCAGTTCATCGAGGGGCGGAGCGCCGCTCCAGCAGTACCACGCCCGCAGCTCGGTCATGAAACTCGGCGAGTATCCGGTGGACCAGCTTTCGAGTGTTCCGTTCACGCCGTGTTCCTGCATCGCCTTGTACCGTTCGTACCATTGATAGGGGAACGGGTGGTACGGCACGGTCTGCAACTGAGCGCCGCATACGAACGTGTCGCCGTTGGTGTAGACGTTCATGCCCCGCCGGCGCGCCTCTTCGATCTGCGCCTGCGTGACCTCCGCGGGCCCCACCTGGCTGATCGCATAGTCCCGCAGATGGCCCTGGAATCCGTCGATCTCGAAGCTCTTCCCGTTCTCCCATGTAACCAGGGGAATCGTGTCCTGCGGAAGCTGCTGGATGAAGTAGCGCTTCATGGGGGCGTTTTGCGGCCGGAAGTCGATGTTGTACTCCCACGGAAGAATCTCAATCGCGGGATTCACCCGGTGGCACTCCTCCGCCACGATGCCCACGGCCCGACTCCAGTTCTGGGCCCAGTCGTGCATGTACGCTTCGCTCGCGCCATGCCCTCCGCCCCACTGCTTGTACCAGAAGCCTTCCGTGAGCAGCACGTATCCCTGAATATCGGGAAACTGCGCCAGGATCTCCCGCACGAGGTTTCGAAGACCCTCCTCGCTCTCCGGCGTCCCCATATACTGGTAGATGACAGGCGCATACACCTTGATGCCGTATCGCGACGCCCGGTCGATGAGGTCCCGCATCCGGGCCGGATCCTGATGCCGCATCCGGAACAGGATTCGTGCGTAAAAATCGGTCGACGTCTCCGCGGTGGTGCGGTCGCCGTTCGGGTTCGCCAACGCGGAGGCGTAGATCGCGTCGAACCCGTCGTGGGCCAGACGCGACAGCAGGGTGTCCGGGAATTCCATCCACCCCATCCAGGAATGGACCAGGCGCGCATTGTACAGGCTGTGCCGCACCACACTCAGATCCGCGGGCAGGAACGGTCCCTCGCGGAGATTCATCCGGGCCTCCAGGTTGTAGAGCCCGAACATGGCGCCCCGTTCGTCGTACCCGCACACCGTCACCCGTTCGGGGGTGGCCGTGAGTTCGTAGTCCTTGGGTCCCGTCAACGCCGCGCCACACCCCGGCAACTGGTCGCGCGTTCCCACGACGATGCAGCGGGGCAGGTTCTCCCAGCCCTCGAGCGAGTCCCGGCCCTCGACCGCCAAGTCAACGCCCATGGAGACCTTCAGATAATCCTGAAAATCCAGCACCGCCGTCTGAAGCACCGCCCCGCTCCGCTGGTCATAGACGAGCCGCCACCCATCTTCCGCGAACGCCATTTCTCCCGCCGAAATGCGGGTGTCCGGGTTCCGCCCTGGCACATGCACAGGCGCCTCCGAGAGCCACGCGTGGCAGGCATACCGTTCCTCCACCGGCAGCGCACGTTCAATTTCCCGCGCGAAGTCCTGCGCCGTCACCTGGGCGGGAGCGGCCGCCAGGAGATGAAGCGAACAGCTTACAGACAAAAGCAAAAACGTCATATCCTCACCTTCCCGAATGGAACCCGCTATTCCGGCGGGCGGGGGAGCGCACGGAGCCGTGCCACTCCGGCCCGCACGTGAATCCGCGCGTGTCCCCGTTCGTCCAGGCGCCCCGTGCCGGCCCGATTACGTACCGCTAACGGGGCCATTGGAGCAGAATCCGCGCATCATCACAAGTTTCCCGGCGCCGATGGTTCCGCCGCACGGAGTGAGGTATCATGATGCCCGCGTTTGTGAAGAAAGGGCGGGATACAACGCGCGGTGCACGGCCCCAGGGCGGCCTGCCCCGCAGGAGGGCCCCATGCGCGCGACCGTGTTTGCCGGGATAGGGCTGAGTCTGGCCTGCGCCATAGCGCACAGTCAGGAAGCGGGATACGAGCTGCCGTTCGCCGCGGAGATGTTCGAGCAGGACGTCCACCGGGCCTACACGACGCAGGAGGGCTTGCCTGACAACAACGTGCTACGGGTGGCACGGGATGCCGGCGGCCGGATCGTCGCGGAAACCGCAGGGGGATGGGCGATCTTTCAGGCAGGACAGTGGCGCGTGGAACCGCAGGTCTCTTCGGAGATCTTTGCCAAGCCAACGCTTGTCCATGAACAGCGCGCGCGTTTGCGGAACGTCGCGGGCGCCGAACCTGAGATTCGCGCCGTAGCCCAAAACCAGGGCGAATGGGCCGTGGCCTGCGACACGGGCCTGTATCTCGAAAAGGCTGCCCAATGGGAACGGGCTCTCCCCCGTGAGGGCACCGTGCGCTGGGCCCCGGTCGACGTGCGCAGCGTCGCCTACGACGACTCCGGACACCTGTGGTTTGCGGCGCCGCAGGGGGTCGGGTGCCGCATCACCGACACGGACTGGAAACTCTTTACCGGCGCGGACGGTTTGCCGTACAACGACTTCACCTGCATGGCCGCCGGTCCCAGGGGCGTCTGGTTCGGCACCACCAACGGGGCGATCCATTACCGTGACGGCCACTGGGCGTTCCGGCAGGGACGGCGCTGGCTCCTCGACAACCACGTCCGCGACATTGCCATCGACCCCGAGGGCAACGCCTGGTTCGCGACGGCGCAGGGCGTGTCGTGCATCGCGTTCGAACCGATGACGTTCTCCGGCAAGGCGGTGTTTTTCATCGACGAAATTGAGAAGTACCACCGCCGCACCCGTTTGGGTTACGTAAATCCCGCCCGGCTCGCCTCGCCGGGCGACAAACGCAGCGCCGTGCCGGTGTTTACCGACAACGATGGGCATTTCACGGGACTCTATCTCGGCGCGGTGAGCCTCGGGTATGCCGTGACCCGCAGCGAGACATTGAAGCACGACGCCGTCAATGCGTTTCACGCCCTCGCCTTTCTGAGCGAGGTCACCGAAGGCGGCGCCCACCCTGCGCCGAAAGGGTTTATCGCACGGGCCGTACTGCCCACGTCAGAACCGGACCCCAACCCCCAGTTCGACCGGGCCTACGACCTCCGCCGCCGGGAACGCGACGCCCTCTGGAAGATCATTCAACCCCGCTGGCCCGTCGATGCGTCGGGCGAATGGTATTGGAAGAACGATTCGAGTTCCGACGAGCTTGACGGCCATTTCTTCGGGTTTGCCATCTACTTCGACCGGGTCTGCCAGACCGAATCGGAACGCGACGAAGTGCGCCAGGCCGTCCGGCGCATCATCGACCACATCCTGGACCACGGCTACAACCTCGTGGACCACGACGGCCAGCCGACCCGCTGGGGCCGTTTTTCCCCCGACGACCTGAACAGGAACGAGGCCTGGTGCGCGGAACGCGGCCTGAACTCGTTCAGCATTCTGACCTACCTCTCCATTGCCCACCACATCACGGGCGACCCGAGATACCGCGACGTCTACCTCGAACTCGCCCTCGAACACGGCTACGGCATGAACGGCATGACCCAGCCCGGGTATCTGTCCGGACCGGGTTTTGTGGGCCACCAGCCCGACGACAACATGGCCTTCATGAATTACTACCACCTGATTCGCTATGAGACCGATCCCAAACTGCTTAGCATGTACCATTTCGCGATCATGAACCACTGGCAGCACGAAAAACGCGAGCGCAATCCGTTCACGAATCTCATCTATGCCGCGTGTTGCCTCGGCAAGACCCGCACCGACCAGTGGGGTACCGTGGACCTCACGCCGCAAAAGCACTGCTTCGACGACGCCATCGACACGCTGAGACGCTATCCGCTTGACCTGGTGGACTGGCCCATGTCCAACGCCCACCGCATCGATATGGCGCCCATCCTGGACGAAACCGGTCAGCCCACCGGCAGGGGGGGGCGCCACGACGGCCAGGTCTTCCCCATCGACGAACGCCACGAGATCTACTGGGACCTCGACCCCTGGGCGCTCACCTACAGCGGCGACGGCACGCGCCTCCGCGAAGGCGTCCCGTACCTCCTCGCGTACTACATGGCCCGGGCCCACGGATTCCTCGGCGAATAACCTGCCGCCGCCGCGGCGCGCACCCGCTTGAAAAACGCCCCGGCCATGACGCAGCATGTAGTCTCGTACCGGCTCCCGCCCACGGCTTGGCGCTAATGGTTTGCCATTGGCTAACGTTGGGGGACATCACCCGCCAATGTCATACGGCGGCACTATCGGCCAGGCGCTGGTCATGGAAGCCGTTTCAAAACGGTATCCGGGCACGCTGGCAGTCGACCGCGTCGACCTCGATGTCAACGCGGGCGAGGTGCACGCCCTGATGGGCGAAAACGGCGCCGGCAAATCCACCCTCATGAAAATCCTGTCCGGCGCCTTCAACGATTACAGCGGCCTCATTCGCATCGGAGGGCAGACCGTGACGCTGCACTCGCCATCCGAGGCCAAAGAACACGGCGTGGGCATGGTCCATCAGGAACTCAGCCTCGCCCGGCCTCTCTCCATTGCCGAAAACGTGCTCGCGGGACGTCTCCCCGCGAACCGGTGGGGTCTCATCCAGCGCAAGGCCCTGTTCGACGAGGCACGCCGCTGGCTCGAGTATGTAGGCCTGGCGCTGGACCCGCGACAGGCCGTCGGGGAAATCAGCCCGCATGAGGCTCAACTGGTCGAGATTGCCAAGGTGCTGAGCAACAAACCGTGCATTCTCGTCCTCGATGAGCCCACGTCGTCCTTGTCGCGCGAGGAAACGGCGCGGCTTTTTGACATCATTCGTGATCTGAAGCGGCGCGGACTTGCCATCATTTACATTTCCCACCACCTGCCCGAAGTCTTCGAGATTGCCGATCGCGTCACCGTGCTCCGCGACGGGCGAAACACGGGAACGCTTTCCATTGAGGAGGCGACGCCCCGGAAACTTGTCCAGATGATGGCCGGACAGACGATCGACGAATTCTACGCCGCCCGTCATCCCGAGATTGGCGACACGGTCCTGCGCGCCGTGCGTCTGACGCGCTACGGCTACTTTCACGACGTGTCGTTTGCGCTGCGACGGGGCGAAACGCTTGGACTGGCCGGCCTGTCGGGTTCGGGCCGCACCGAACTGGCCCGGTCTCTCTGCGGGCTCGACCCCGTCCATTATGGGACGGTGTCGCTTCACGATGGGATCATTGAACCGGGGGATTACGCCCGATCGGTGTCGAAAGGGCTCGTCTATCTGACCGAGGACCGGAAGGCCGACGGCCTGTTCCTGCGCCTGCCCGTCAGCCAGAACCTGGTCGCCGCACTCACGGCCCGCCATGCCACCCTGGGCGTCTGCCGTCCGGACAAGGACTCGGCGGTGGCGCACCGTCTCTTCACCGCGCTCCACATTGTGGCCCCGTCGCTCGAGGCCGATACGGGCACGCTGTCCGGAGGCAATCAGCAGAAGGTCCTCCTGGCAAAATGGCTTGCCACGAAACCGCACGTGCTGCTCCTGGACGAACCCACCCGCGGCGTCGACGTGACGGCGAAGCGCCAAATCCACGAGGCCATCATGACGCTCACCGGGCAGGGCACGGCCGTCCTGCTGATCAGTTCCGACCTGCCGGAACTCGTTGGCATGTCGGATCGCGTGCTCGTCATGCGCCAGGGCCGGTTGATCGGCGAAATGGAGCGGGAGGAGCTATCTGAGGAGGCCGTCCTGCTCGCCGCGAACGGCCACTATGCGTTTCGCGCTCCCGATGCCGCCGCCTCGAATGCCGGGCGCGGCGCCGTCCGCACCACGGCTTCCGGCCAGGAGGGCGAACACTCGTGAACGCCCAGACCACTTTGCCTTCGCCGCGCAGCGCCGCCCGGGCCGTTCTGGAGACCGCGGGCATCTACGCCGTCGCCGCGGCCCTGCTTGTCGCGGGCGCACTTGTATCCCCCGACTTTCTGACCGCGGAAAACCTGCTGAGCATCCTGAGCGGCGTGGCCCTCCTGGGGATTGTGGCCTGCGGCATGGCGTTCGTCACCTACTCGGGCAATATGGCTGACCTTTCACTTCCCGCGACGATGGCTTTCTCGGGCATCATCGCGGTGGCGTCGCTGTCTCTGGGTCTCGTTCCCGCGCTCCTGCTGGGCATGCTCGCGGGCCTGGCCATCGGCGCCATGAACGGGCTCGTCGTCGGCAAGCTGAACGCCAACCCCATCCTCTGGACCCTCGCCGTGGCCTTTTTCATGGAAGGCTTCATGCGGTTCACCTGGAGCAACAATCAGCTCTATCCGGAAATCGAACCGGGCACGCCCGGCGCTGCCTTCATTGGGATGTTCCGGATGCGCGCCGGACCGGTTCCTCTCATCGTCCTCGTCATGATTGCGCTCTTCGCGGTGGCGCATTTCGTCATGACCAGGACACGGTTCGGACGCGAGAGCCGGCTTGCCGGGTCGTCCCGCGCGGCGGCCAGAAGTTCCGGCATCCGGGTTTCCCGGGTGGTGTTCTTCAACTTCCTGGCCGCCGCGTTCGCCGCGTCCGTGGCCGGGATTTTCCTCACCTCCATGAACAAGCTCGGCGTTTTCTATCTGGGCCAGGGATACGACTTCAAGGCGGTCACGGCGGTGGTGATTGGGGGCGTCATGCTCAGCGGCGGGCGCGGCCATATCCCGGGAGTCTTCGGAGGCGTGCTGGTCATCGGCCTGTTGACCAACATCCTGACGTTCCTGGGGATCACGGCGTTTCGCCAGAACATTGTGACCGGCCTGGTGTTCATCGGGGTCGTCGGCTTCCAGCAGTACCAGCTTCGCGCCCGGGGCAAAGACTATGCGTAACCCGGACCGCACAGGCAGGGTTTCCGGAAATGCGCTCCGGAACGTCCCGCGATTCGTGAACGAACATCGCGCGCTCCTGATGCTGGCCGCGCTTTTCGCATACCTCAGCGCCTTCGCGCCGAATTTTCTCTCCCTTCACAACGTATCCACCATCCTGAAAGGGGCCAGCCTCAACGCGACGGTGGCGCTCGGGTTCACGATCATTCTGATCCTCGGCCAGCTCGATCTGTCCATCGGCGCGGTGGTCATGCTCTCCGGCATGCTTACGATCGGCCTGCAGCCGTCGTGTGGCTGGGCAGGCGCGTTCGCGATCGCGCTTGGCGCGGGTCTGCTGACGGGGCTGTTTAACGGCCTGCTGGTCGTCAAGGCCCGCATCAACTCGTTTATCGTCACCCTCGGCACGATGACCATCGTCATGGGGCTGATGCACCTGTACAGCGACGGCGGCTCGAAATCCATCGACGATTTCCGGTTTGCGGACTGGCTCGCGGCGCCGCTCGTTCTGTTCCTGCCCCCGCTCGCCCTCATTCCCATCGCGCTGGCGGCCCTCGGTTCCGTGTTCCTCAACCGCACCCGCTGGGGCCGGGTCTTCTTTCTGGTGGGCGCCAATCCCGACGCCGCGTGGCTCGCCGGGCTCCACCGCGACCGCTACCTCATCACCGGCTTCTGCCTGTGCAGCCTCACGGCGGCGGCGGGCGGCGCCCTGTTCGCGGCAAGCCTCAGTTCGATGACCGCGGCCGCCGTCCTCGGCACCCGCACCCTCATGACCGTCCTGGCCGCCGTGATCATCGGCGGCACCCTCATGACCGGCGGCAAAGGCAGCGTCCTCAAGAGCTATTTCGCCGTGCTGATGCTGACAACCCTCTTCAACGGCATCGGATGTTACGGATGGGGGTTCGAAGTGCAGATTTTCGTGAATGGCCTGATTCTCGCCCTCGTCGTCCTGTATGAGGCCTATGCCATCCACCGGCACGAACTCCTCAAAGGACAACGGCCTGATTTGCTCAACGAGGTCCGCGAAGGTACCGTATTCAGCAGCGCCGGATCGCCGGAAACCGATGAAGGAGAGTCGGATATGCAGAGCAGGGACCGTTTCCCGCTGGTTTGCCTGACGCTCACCGCGCTCGTGGCCATTGCGGCGATCACGGCCATGTA
>JAAYAQ010000328.1 GCA_012719295.1 Candidatus Hydrogenedentota bacterium
CCCAAATCCAAGCCTACTGTGATACCCTTATTCATGGTCGGTCTCCTCTTTGCACCCTTTGAGGGCGGCTCTTCGTTGGTAGCGATAAGCATGCCGTAAGGGGACCGACCTTCTCATCCTAACTGCGTAAGCAGGAATCCAGTGCGCATGCGTGTAGATACAGCCTGCGGCGGAGCACAGCCGGGTAAGCTCTGGCCCTCTGCTTGCGCGGGAGGACGAGGACCGGGGCCACAGACAACCCGTCTCACGAAAACCTTTTGGGCGGGGCGCATTAAGTGCGATTGCCCTGGCCGCCCAGGCCGCTGCGAGGGCCTGGATCCGGTGGGGACAGGCCGCGCCCCGCGGGCCGTTGGCTTGATTCGGGCAAATCCGGGCGGTATTGTGTGGAATCCGGGTACAGAGGTTCAGGACGCGAACCCATTCTGAGGAGAGTGCCGCATTCATGCATGACGACCAGGAGCGCGACCCCCATTTCAGCCGGCGGGCCTTGTTGACCGGCGGGATCGCGAGCGCGGGGTTGTTGGCCGCCGCGGTGGGCCAGGCCCGGGAGCACCAGACGGCGGACCCCGCCGCAGCCGGGGAGCTGCCGGACCGCCTCGAAGCGGTCCGCGCGGCCTGGCTGGCGATGATGGGCCCGTTTCCCGCCGAGAAACCGCCGCTGGACGTCCAGATGCGCCGGGTCGACGACATCGACGGCATCGAATGCCATTACTTGACGTTTCGATCGGAACCCGAGGATCGGGTGCCGGCGTACCTGTTGATCCCGAAAAGCGCTCGGCCGGGACCGTCGCCGGCGCTGGTGTGCCCCCATCCGACGAGCGCGGGCGCGGGAAAATCTCAGTGCGTCGGGCTGACGGGCCGGGCGCCGGAGGATCCGCCGCTGCCGCCCGAGAAGAGCCGCGCCTACGGCCTCGAGCTGGCCCGCTGGGGCTATGTGACCATCAGCATTGATCTGTTCTGCGACGGCGAGCGCATTCCCCCGGGCTGCACGCAATACGATTCCGAGCCGTTCTATAAACGCCATCCCGAGTGGTCCATGTTCGGCAAGAACGCGTGGGACTGCATGCGCGCGGTGGACGTGCTGGAGACGCTGGAGTTCGTGGATCGCGGCCGGATCGGGTGCATCGGCCATTCGCTGGGGGGCCACACAAGCCTGTGCGCGGCGGCGTTTGACGAGCGCATTGCCGCCGCCGTGAGCAATTGCGGCGCAATAGGGTGGCAACGTGGCACCGATCACTGGTCGCGGCCGCAGGACCCCGCGAAAAAACGCGGGCCGGTCAGCGATTACTGTTATCTGCCGAATTTCGCGCCGTACATTCAGGAGCCCGCCCGTCCCGTCCCGTGCGATTTCGATGGGCTCATGATGCTGGCGGCGCCGCGGCCGCTCCTGGTCCAGGGCAGCGAGGGCGAGTTCGAGAATCTGGAGACCGTCGCGCGGGTGCTGCGCGCGCAGGCGGTATACCACGCGCTCGGCGCGGGCGACCGTATCGGGATGTTCTCGTTTCCGGGCGAACACAATTTCCCGCCGGGGGCGAAACGGTTCGCGTTCGCGTGGCTGGACCGCTGGTTGGGCCACACGCCCGCCATTCCGACGATCTGGCCGGGCCAGGCGGTCTGACGCCGGCCCGGCGGGTACGACAGCGCGGCGGGGCCCGCGCACAGTAGAGGGAGAGCATGATGCGAACGACAAAATGTGTGTTGATGGTCGCGCTCGCCGTGGCGGCATGTGCCGCGTTCGCCCAGGACGCGCAGTACCAGCCCACCTGGGAATCGGTTGAAAGCCGGCCCCTGCCGGGGTGGTACGACCACGACAAATTCGGCATCTTCATTCACTGGGGCCTGTATTCGGTGCCATCCTGGGGCCCGAAAGGGCGGTATTCGGAATGGTACTGGCATGACATGCAGGACAAGAACGGCGAGACCTGGAAGTTTCATGTCGAAAACTACGGGGAAGACTTCAAATACCCCGATTTTGCGCCGCAGTTCCGCGCCGAGATGTTTAATCCCGCGCACTGGGCGGAGATCTTCGAACGGTCGGGCGCGAAATACGTCGTGCTGACCTCGAAACACCACGAGGGATTCTGTCTGTGGCCCAACGCCGAGAGCTGGAACTGGAACAGCGTGGACGCGGGCCCCGGGCGCGACCTCTGCGGCGAACTGACGGACGCGGTAAAAGCGCGCGGGCTGAAAATGGGGTTCTATTTCTCGCTGTACGAGTGGTTCAACCCGATTTACCGCAGCGACCCCGAACGGTACGTGGAACAGCACATGCTGCCGCAATTGAAAGACCTCGTGCTGCGCTACGAACCGGACATCGTGTGGCCGGACGGCGAATGGGACCACCCCGACACCCTCTGGCGCAGCGCCGAATTCCTCGCATGGCTGTATAACGAATCGCCCGTCCGCGACCGGGTCGTGGTGAATGACCGGTGGGGCAAAGGCTGCCGCAGCAAACACGGCGGGTTCTACACCACCGAGTACGGCCACGTGGGCTGGGGGCAGGACCTCGGCGACCGGCACAAGTGGGAGGAATGCCGCGGCATCGGCAAATCGTTCGGCTACAACCGCAACGAGGAAATCGACGATTACATGACCCCGCGGGACCTGATCCGCATGCTCATCTCGATCTGCAACGGCGGCGGCAACCTGCTGCTCGACATCGGCCCAACCGCCGACGGGCGCATCCCCGTGATCATGGAACAGCGTCTCCTGGCCATGGGCGACTGGCTCCGGGAACACGGCGAAGCCATCTACGGCACCGGGCCGAGCCCGTTCCCGAACCTGCCGTGGGGCCGCTGCACGACCGCGCCCGGCAAGCTCTATCTGCACGTGTTCGACTGGCCGCGGGATGTCCTCGACGTGCCCGGGCTCAAGAACGACGTGACGAAGGCCTACCTCTTGACGAGCCCGGACGTCTCGCTGACCGTCACGCGGACCGGCGAGCGGTCCGTCAGCGTGGATCTGCCCGAACACATGCCCAATGAGGACGCGACGGTCGTCGTGCTCGAGATCGCCGGCGCGCCGGACGTCGACATGACCATTCATGCCGCCGGGGACGGCACGCTCACGATGCCCGCGGCACAGGCCCAGGTGATCGGCGAGACCGCCCGGTACGAGGCGGAAAAGGACGCCATCGGATTCTGGACCGAGCCCGGGGATTCGGTCTCCTGGCACGTCACGGTCGACCGGCCCGGAAAATACGACGTTGCCCTGACCTATGCCTGCAGCAACGGTTCGGGCGGCACGCCTGTCGAGATCCGCGTGGGCGAGGCCGTCGTGGCGGCCACCGTCAAGGAAACGGGGACGTGGTCCGATTTCATCACCGAAACCGCCGGCACGGCCGAGGTCGCGTCGGCCGGCGCCGTCGTGGTGACGGTGTCGCCCAAAGGCAAGCCCGCGGAGGGCGTCATGAATCTGCGGGCCGTCACGCTGCGCCCTACGCAATAACAGAGCCTGTTTCGCTGTCGCGCAAACAGGAGTCCGGGGAAACGGCTTTACCGCTGGAGGTGTATATGCGCCGTGTCGCGATCGTTTTGCTTATGGCTCTGGTTCTGGTGGCCGCCGGATGCCGTCACTTGCCCGCACGGCTGGCGGCAGGCCCGCTGCAGCCGGCCCGGCTGACCTGCGAATATCGGCAGAATCCGCTCGGCATCGATACGGCGGCGCCCCGGCTCGCCTGGGTGAACGAAGCGCCGAATGCCAGTGCGCGCGCCAAGGCCCAGACCGCGTACCGGATCCTGGCCGCCAGTTCCCTCGAACAGCTCAACCGCGATGCCGGCGACCTGTGGGATTCGGGCCGCGTGAGGAGCGCGGACGCCATCCAGATCCCCTACGGCGGACCGGCCCTCGAGGCCCGTCAACGGGTCTACTGGAAGGTGCGCGTGTGGGACGAGGCGGGCCGCATGTCGCCCTGGAGCGCGCCCGCGTGGTTCGAGGCCGCCCTGCTGGACGACAGCGACTGGACCGCCCAGTGGATCGCGCGCAACGAAGACCTGCCCGAGGACGAGGAGGCGTTGTTCGGCGATACTCCCGCGCCGCTGTTTCGCAAAGAGTTCCGCGTCGACAAGCGCGTCCGCCGCGCCCGCGCCTATGTGACCGGGCTGGGCTATTACGAACTGCGGCTTAACGGCGAGAAGGTGGGCGATCACTGGCTCGATCCCGGCTGGACCAGCGTCTCCCAACGCGTGCTGTATTCCACCTATGACGTGACGGACGCGCTGCGGGAAGGTCCGAACGCCGTGGGCATCCTGGTCGGCAACGGCTGGTACAATCCGCTGCCCCTGCTCATGTGGAACCGCATCAACATCCGCGAAAACCTCACCATCGGGGCGCCCCGGGCCATCGTACAGCTCGAGATCGATTACGACGACGGCACGCAGGACCGTATCGTGACCGACGGCACCTGGAAGGCCGGCGACGCGCCCGTCGTGCGGAACAATGTCTACCTGGGCGAGGTCTACGATGCCCGCCTCGAACAGCCGGGCTGGGACGCGCCGGGCTTCGACGATGCGCACTGGGAAGACGCCGTGCCCGCGGCAACGGCTGTCGGACCGCTCTTCGCCCAGATGGCGCCGCCAATCAAGGTTGCGCGCACAATCCGCCCGGTGTCCGTCAGCGAACCGGCCCCCGGAACGTACATCTTCGACCTGGGCGAGAATTTCGGCGGGCTGGCCCGGCTGCGCGTCGAAGGGCCCGCGGGCACGCGCGTCGTGCTGCGGTACGGCGAACTGCTCCACGACGACGGCACCCTGAACCCCATGACCGCCGTGTGCGGCCAGATCAAGAACCGGGAGCGGCCGCCGGATTCGAAGCGGCCCGTCACCGCGTGGCAGGAAGACGTCTACATCCTGAAAGGCGAGGGCGTCGAGTCGTATGTGCCGCGGTTCACGTTCCGCGGGTTCCGCTACCTGGAGGTGACGGGCCTGCCTGCCCCTCCGGCGGCCGACAGCGTGGAAGGGCTCGTCCTGCACTCGGCCGTTGCGCCGGCCGGCGCGTTCCAGTGCGCGAACGACCTCTACAATCAGATCCAGGACGTGACGCTCCGCACGTTTCTGAGCAACCTGTTCAGCGTGCAGTCCGACTGCCCGCACCGCGAAAAGTTCGGTTACGGCGGCGACATCGTCGCGTCAAGCGAGGCGTTCTTGCTCAACTTCGATATGGCGCAGTTCTACACGAAGGCCGTCGAAGATTTAGCCGATGCGGTCCGGCCCAACGGCGGATTCACGGAAACCGCGCCGTTTGTGGGCATAGACGACGCGGGATTTGGCGAAGGGTCGGGTCCCATCGGTTGGGGCACGGCGCATCCGATGCTGCTGCGGCAGCTCTACCAGTACTACGGCGAGCGCCGGTTGATTGAACACCAGTACGCGCGCGTGAAGGCCTGGGTCGATCTCATCGAGGCCAACGCGCCGGACCACATCTACGTGGGCGGCATCAGCGACCACGAAAGCCTCGCCGAAAAACCGGAGCTCTCGGGCGCCGCGTTCTACGCATACAACGTCGCGCTCGCCCGCGAATTCGCCGCGCTTCTGGGCAACGCGGACGATGCCGCCCGGTTCGAGGCCCTGGGCGAACGGATCGCCGAGGCGTTCAACGCCCGGTACCTCGAGCCCGAAACGGGCCGGTACGGCGCCGGCACGCAGGCGTCGCAGGCGTTCGCGCTCTACATGAACCTCGCGCCGGAACCGGTGCGCGCGAACGCCCTCGAGGTCCTCGTCAACGACATCACGGCGCACGACGGCCATCTCTCGACGGGCATCTTCGGCACAAAGTACATGCTCGACGTCTTGAGCGCGATGGGCCGGCACGACGTCGCCTGCGCCATCACAAGCGCCCGGACGTTTCCCGGCTGGGGATACATGCTCGACAACGGCGCCACGACCCTCTGGGAGCACTGGGAAGGCAGCGACAACACGTTCTCAAACAACCATCCCATGTTCGGTTCGGTGAGCGAGTGGTTCTACAAACACGTCGCGGGCATTCGTCCCGCGCCGGATGCCGTGGGCTGCGACCGCGTCATCATCGCGCCGGGCCCCCCGCAACCAGGCCTCGACTGGGCCGAAGCCTCGTATGATTCGGTCCGGGGAACCATCCGCGCCGCGTGGCGCGTGGACGGCGGGAGACTGCATCTCGCGGTGACCGTGCCGGTCGGTGTGACGGCGCGTGTCCTGCTGCCGGTGGATGCCCGGGCGGAGGTGCTGGAAAGCGGCGTGCCCGCGAACCAGGCCGCCGGGGTCGCGCCCGCGTCCGGAGACGCCCGCTGCCCCGCGTTTGACGTGGCCTCGGGCGCCTACCGTTTCAGCGTGAAGATGTAAGCCCGGAAACCTTGCGGGCGCCCGGGCCGGTGTGCATGATGATGACGACTGGAACAACGGCCCGGCAGGGCCGGGATGCAACCCCGAAGGAACGGTCCGTATGGCCGAGTATGCAGTGCTGCTGGACCTGGACGACACGCTCGTGGTCCAGCGGGAGGCCTTCGAGGAGGCCTTTTTTGCCACGTGCGCGGCCGCGTGGGCGGAATGCGGCATCGAACCGGAAGCCTTGACCCAGTCCGTCCGGATTCACGCGCGCCGGCTGTGGACCGAATCGGAATTCGCGGACTATTTCCAGCGCATCGGGGTATCTCCCGACGAAGGCCTGTGGGCCGGCTTCGAAGGCGAAGAGGAACCCCTGGCACGTCTGCGCCCCTGGGCGCGGGCCTATCAGCGCGAGGCGTGGCGCAGCGCGCTCGGCGAGCACGGCGTCCGGAACGACGCCCTCGCGAAAGAGCTCGCAGCCGCGTTTCAGGAAGAACGGTGGGCCAGTTTTGCGCTGTTTCACGACGCCATCCCGACCCTCGAAACCCTGGCGCGGCGGTATCGTCTTGCGCTGGTGACCAACGGTCTTACGGCGCTTCAGCACAAGAAGATCAAGCGCGCGGGATTCGCGCCGCATTTCCGGGCCGTGGTCATCTCGGGTGAACTCGGCACGGGCAAGCCGGCGCCGGTCATGTTCGCCACCGCCCTCGAACGCCTCGGGGTCCCGCCCCAACACGCCATCATGGCCGGCGACGATCTCGGAGGCGACGTGGCCGGTGCGCAGCGGGCAGGCATCAAGGCCATCTGGGTGCAACGCGCCGCCGGCGACCCGCTGGCGGACGTGGTCCCCGATGCAACGGTGAACACGCTGAGCGCCCTGCCCGGCGTGGTGGCGTCGTTGTTGGGATAGG